>DAOTZF010000038.1:0-1664 GCA_034434415.1 Anaerolineales bacterium
CGCCATCCACGCGGGCGATCTGCCTCCAGAACCAGCCCGCGAGCGCCAGCACCATCACCGCGAAGACGATCGAAGCGGCATGAACTCTGCCGATCAGAATCAACGCGTGGAAGCCCGAATACACAAAATCGGTGGAATGCAAACTTTCCGTTCGGCTACCCAGATACCCGCGCCAAAAATATTCCTCGATGAACGGGTTCACAGAGGCAAAATACGCGATGAAGGGAATCCACGTTCGAGAGTTCAACCCCAGCCTTTCAATCTGCATTGGAAGATCGCTTGCAACCCCAAAAACATCCCACAGGAAAAATAACGCCACGCCGCTGCTCCCGCATACCAAAACGCTCAACGCGATCCATTTTTTATTCGTGGTCTTGAACAGAACGGAGATCGGAATCTTCGGTCGCGCGATCAACAACGAACCGATAATCGCCGCGTGGAACCCAAGCAATGCGCCCCATGCGCTGTGAAAAACGAACAGCCCCAAACTCACCGCCAGATACGCCAGCGTCGGCGCGATCCATTTCATGACACTTTTGTGACGATCGTCTGTTTTGCCCCGGCAGATCTCAAAGCGGACGAGACTTCGTCAGCCTTTTCCGGCTCGACGAGCGCGATCATGTTCCCGCCGCGTCCTCCGCCGCTGAGTTTTGCTCCCAGTGCGCCGGCATTCTTCGCCGCCTCAACGAGTTTGTCCAGTTCGGGCAAAGAGACCGTCATTTCCTGCAACAACGAGTGATTCCGAATCATCAACTCGCCTAATTTCTTCCAATCGCCGCTTTCTATTTTCGTGCGCGCTTCATTGGTAATCTCACCCACCTTATCAAACACACTTTCCCACCTAGTTTTATCTGCCTCCCAAAGCTTTCTCACATCCGCCACAGATTCTTTTGTCGGCGCGGAGATGCCGGTATCGCCGATGACGATGGTGAATGGCGCGCCGACTTTGAATGTTTCAATCGTATTTCCCTCACCCCTAGCCCCTCTCCCTTGGGGAGAGGGGGATGCTTTCACAAAGTACACGGGCTTGGCGTACGTGACAACGGTATTGTCGATTCCCGATGGCGTACCGTGATGGAGTTTTTCGATGTCGTAGGCGAAAGCGTTGACCTCTTCATCTGTCATTGGGAAGTTCAAATGCAAAGACAGTGCGCGGACGAGGGCAACCGTCACTGCCGCGCCGGAGCCGAGACCGGATGCCACGGGGATGGTTGAGGAAATACGAATGTCCAGGTTGGGGAATTTCCCCTCTCCCTTCGGGAGAGGGGTTAGGGGTGAGGGAGAAACCCGCGAAAGGAAGAGAAAGTTATGGATGACTGAAGCGATCGGATGGTCGGAGGGAAGCGTGTTGAGTTCGGCGTGGAGGTTAATGTCCGGGGCGTGGATCAAAATCCCCGTCGAATCTGAATCGAGAATCTCCACATCCGCATGGACTTGCGTGACCGGCACCGCCAGCGCGGGGCGTCCATACACGACGGCGTGTTCGCCAAACAAAATGACCTTGCCGGGCGCGGAGGCTTTCACGATAAATAAAAAATCACAAGCACGGTGAGCATCCACAACGCGACCGTGACCTGCAATGGGCGGTCTTTAAGCGCGACCTCGTCCGGCGCACCCGCCGCGTGACCGGTCTGGATCAATTGCAAATAACGAAAGATGCCGTA
>DAOTZF010000039.1:0-1989 GCA_034434415.1 Anaerolineales bacterium
CAATGATTACGGAACATTCCCGACCTTGAAATTGGTCAACCGTGTTGACCTGCACATCGAGATGTTGCCAACGATTTCCATCTTTTGAGCCAACACGATCTCTCAATTCATTGGTTTGCGCCAAATAGAAGCTAATCACACCTACATCCAACTTTGTATTTTTGGCTGTTGGATTGGTGACAAGTGATTCGTCAACGTGGCGAAGAAAATCTTCAATCAAATCCACCTCAAAGGGATTCCAACGCGATGTTCCGCGCTTTGCGCCCTCGGTCACCGATTGGCCGCTCTCATCTCGGGTTGAATCGAGCCATATGGGGTTGTCCTGGTTCAGCGTGAATTGGAAAGTGGGCTTATAGGAGTTACGTAGTCTGGGCGGTTTGGATTTGTCGTTTGAGTTTGCGGTTTTGTCGTGCTGCTTCAAGTTTTTGATCGCGGGCTTTGAAGATCTCGATGTGGCGATTGTGGAGGCGATCTTCAGGGGTGATGTAGCCGATCGCGCTGTGAAGGCGAACCCCGTTGTAGTGGGCAATAAAGCCGGCGACGGAGTCGCGGGCCTGGGCCAGACTCAATGGGGTCGATGCGCGGATGCAGTCCTGTTTGAGCGTGCCATGCCAGCGCTCGATCTTGCCATTGCTCTGAGGGTAGTGAGGGGAAGTGCGGACGTGGGTCAACTGGACGATCCTAATGAATTCTTTGAAGTCTTTGGCGACGAACTGGGGCCCGTTGTCGCTGATGATGCGGGGTCGGGCGTCGGGGAATTTCTCCAAGGCGGCCTGGAGGATGATCTGAACTTCGGCCTCCTTCATGGATTCGCGGATCTCCCAATGCACGATGAAACGGCTGGCTCCGTCGATAATGCTGCACAGGTAGTAGAAAGTGCCGCAAATGTTGATGTAGCTGATATCAATGTGCCAGTGCTCGTGGGGCTCCAACGGCTGCACAAATCCACGGCCTTTACGCGAAGGCTTGTGGGGGCGCTGTAACAAACCTGCCTCGCGCAACACCCGGTAAACCGTGGTCGGGCTCACCGCCACGAGGTCACGGTCCAGCATCATAAAGCAGAGCCGGCGGTATCCCTCCAGGGGATTCTCCAAGTGGAAGCGCACGATGGCCTCCCTTTCCCAGGGCTCTAACCAGAAATCCCGTGGCACCAGTGCGTTGTGCTCGTTGATCTGCCCGTAACGACTGCGCCAGTTGTAGAACTTGCTCAGCCCCAGACCCGCGGTGCGTACCATCTGGCGCACGGGCATCTCGGTTAGTTGGCTCCACCGGTTCATAAAATCAACCACTTCATCTCGGACATCATGTGGCGTCCATTGGCCATTCAGTTCTCCCCAAGACTTTTTTTTAACATGATGTGTTCGGTCAGCAGTTCCGCCATCACCTCATCTTTGCGTTGAAGCTTGGCCTCCAATTTGGCGAGCTTCTTGCCCTCGGCCGTCTCACGCCCGCTGCTTCGCCGCCGCTCGAAGGCGCTCGTCCCGTTCTCGAAAAACACCTTCTGCCACTGATAGAACATCGTCGGACTGATCCCGTGCTTGTCGCACACCTGCGAAACTGGCGTTTTCTCGATCAAGTGCTCACGCAGGATGTCCACCTTCTCACGGCTCGTATACTGGCGTCGTGTCTTGTCCATAGTCTCGGTTCTTTCTGGTTTCCCGGACTATGTAACTCCAGCCCCTCAACTTTCCAATTCCAGGTGAAGCAGCACAGTAGCGGATTCGCAGCCTGCGACTCATATTCGATTGGTCTCCAATGTGTTACGGAGAATCGTCACGATTGGCCAACTGCGAATCCGCGAAGTCGGGCTAACCGCGCGGACCTCGAGGCACGGCGCAAACCGTCGAAGCGGAAGGACAAGTCGGAGAGTTGCTGCTATTCAGAGCTGGCGTGCACGGAAGAAGCGTTGACGTCCTTGCAGCTCGATTTCCAGGCTGAACAATCCTCCCTCAGCCACTCCTCCGGGCAGCGGCAACCAGGTCGTATCGG
>DAOTZF010000040.1:0-17948 GCA_034434415.1 Anaerolineales bacterium
CCTGCTTGTAATTTTCGTTCCGTCGGTGACGCGTGCGGGTTTGCAGAGTTCGGTCCCGACGAAACGATTGGGCTGAACGGCATTTCCGATTCAGAACCATGCCTCAGCAATTGGGTCACCAGCTCTGCGGATAATTCCTTTTCGGTCATGCCTATTTTCATCAAAGGAATCGTCGCTTCGAGCGCGGACTGGGCTATCTGCACAGCCCTTCGCATCGCCTCCACTTCAGCTTTGTCTTTTCGCAGGCGCAACTGGGCAAGCACATCGCTCGCATCCGGGAAATCCGCTTCGGGTGCGCCATTCTTGACATGGCGGAATTCCAGCAAACGCAATTGACGAGGCTCGACTCCGATTCGCTTCCCATCCAGACCGAGAGCCTGCGCCGCCTTGCGGAAAGCCTCATCCCATTCCCCAGGGTTCTCGGGATATGCAAACACCTGCAGTTTGTACGGAAGGTTTGCCACCTTTTGCAATTCCAGTTCAGGAATGACGATCGCAGGAGCTTGATCCTTCGCGAAAAACAAAACGACGGGGCGTTCCATCAGGTGGAAGTTAAGCCCGGTCAGATATTTGAGGGTTGGACCAGGATTCAGGATCACCGAATCAAGTTCCGAGGTCCGAAGTGAAGCGTTGAGTTTATCCAAGCGGGATTGAGTCATTGAGTCTCCTTGCAGGTTTGCTTGAGGAACGGCAAAAAGTTAATCCAAATTATGATTCTTCTTGGAGAAGAAATAAAGAATCCAATCCACTGCAACGGGAAATAGCGTATCGAACGTTGTGATGACGCGGAACCACCACGGGATGACGAGTGTGCGGCGTGGGCGTTTGGCAACATCCACTACGCGGCGCGCGACATATTCAGATGATAAATGAGGATATTTGATGCGCTTGATGGCATCGCGCGATTTCGTACGCTCGAGTTTTTGACCGAACTCAGTGACCGCGGGACCCGGATAAATTCCTGAAACTTTAATTCCGAGATGAGCGACTTCGCGGCGAAGCGCGTCGGTAAACGCGCGCAAGCCCCACTTGCTTGCCGAATAGGTGGTAATGGTGGGCGCGGCGATGAGACCGCCAACCGACACCATGTTGATGATGTGACCTTCGCCGCGTTTGAGCATGTGCGGTAGCACCGCGCGCGTGACAAGCATTGTGCCGATGAGATTGACGCGTATCAATGTTTCGATGTGACGCTCGGGTTTGAGATTCTCGAACCAGTTGACCGCGCCGTACCCCGCGTTGTTGAAGAGAATATCAATTTTTCTGTAAAGGTCCAGTGCGGTCTGCACCATCACTTCAACCTCTGCGCGTTCAGAAACATCCACTGGAATCGCGAGCGCCTCGCCGCCCGCGCTTTGAATCTCCGCTGCAAGCGTTTGCAATCGGTCGAGGCGGCGCGCGGCAAGAACGACCTTGCATCCCTCTTTTGCAAACAACCTGGCGGCATCCGCGCCAAACCCTGACGATGCACCCGTAATTAGGACAACTTTGTTCGTAAGCGAAATAGGCATGGCAGTATTTTAAACACGAAAGACACGCGGTGCACAAGGGGAAATCAAGGGGATTGTGGTTACCGGCGTGTCCGTTGGATCCTTTGGGTCTACTTTACTCGCTCTCTTCCGGGCTTTCTTCCTTGCCTTGTTTTTTCGGTCTGGGAGGTTCAATGACCGGGTCTTTCCCAAGCGCGATCTGCAGCACGTCATCCATGTGTTTGACCGGGATGATCTTCAATTCAGATTTTGCAGTCTTCGGAAGTTCTGTCAAATCCTTCATATTCTTTTCGGGGAGGATGACAGTTTTTAAACCAGCGCGATGCGCTGCGAGCACTTTTTCGCGCACACCGCCGATGGGGAGTACGCGCCCGCGCAGTGTGATCTCGCCGGTCATGCCGACGTGTTTGAACACGGGACGACCCGTAAGCGCAGAGATGATCGCGGTCGCCATGGTGATTCCAGCGGAAGGTCCGTCTTTCGGTATCGCACCTTCAGGCATGTGCACGTGAATGTCCATTCGTTCAAAGACTTCAAGGTCGATTTTCAATTCGCTTGCCCGCGATTTGATGAACGTGAGCGCGGCTTGACCCGACTCTTGCATTACATCGCCCATCTGCCCGGTCATTTGCAATCCGCCTTTGCCTTCAAGCACAGCGACCTCGACAGGCATGATCTCGCCGCCGTTCTCCGTCCATGCAAGACTTGTTACAACGCCTACTTCATCGGAGCGTTCGGCTTCGGGTTGGAAAACTTGTTGCGGACCGAGATATTTTTCAATCGAATCAGCTTTGATGACCGACTCGAACTTCTTCCCCTCCGCTTTCATGCGCGCCACTTTGCGGCAGATCTTGCCGATCTCGCGCTCCAAGTTGCGGACGCCTGCCTCGTATGTGTATTCGCGGATGATCCTTCGCACCGCGTCGGGTTCGAATGTGAGGCTGAGTTCCTCCACCCCGTTCTCTTCGATCTGGCGCGGGATCAGATAGCGGTTCGCGATCTCGAGTTTTTCTTCTTCGATGTAACCAGGGAAATCGATCACTTCCATGCGGTCGAGCAGTGGAGATGGGATACTTCCCAGCGAATTAGCCGTTGTGACGAACATGACCTTCGACAAATCAAACGGAAGTTCGAGATAATGATCGCTGAACGTATTATTCTGTTCGGGGTCAAGCACTTCGAGCATCGCGGAGGCGGGGTCGCCTCGGAAATCGGAATATAACTTATCAATTTCATCCAACATGAACAGCGGATTCGACGTACCTGCGCGCTTCATGGTTTGAATGATTCTGCCCGGCAACGCACCGATGTACGTGCGGCGATGACCGCGAATCTCGGCTTCGTCTCGCACGCCGCCCAACGACACGCGCACGAATTTTCTTCCCAGCGACTCGGCAATGGATCGCCCCAGTGATGTCTTTCCGGTTCCCGGAGGTCCAACAAAACAAAGGATAGGTTGACGTTCCTTCTTCGGCTTTAACGAACGAACAGCGATATATTCTAAAATTCTTTCCTTGGCTTTCTTGAGTCCATAATGATCCCGATCCAAAATCTTTGCCGCATTCTTCACATCGAGATTATCGGGCGAGAGATTCGCCCACGGAAGTTCGAGAATCCAGTCGATATACGTTCGGATGATTCCCACTTCTGGAGCCATCGGCGGCATCTGGTTGAGCCGTTCCAATTCTTTCAACGCGACCATCTTCGCCTCGTCGGGAAGGTTCGCGGCTTCGAGTCGCTTCTTTAAATCGTTCGCGTCGCGTGTGAAGATGTCGCCTTCACCGAGTTCGTTTTGAATCTGCCGCATCTGTTCGCGCAGGTAAAACTCACGCTGGCTTTTATCCACTTCGCTTTGCACCTTTGAGTGGATCTCATCTTCCAATTCGAGCACATCCACTTCCTGTGCGAGGATTTTATTCAACGCTTGCAAGCGTCCGCGCACATCGAGCAGCATCAACAGGCTTTGTTTCGCCTCGTAATTCAACGAAAGCGACGTGGCGAGCATGTCTGCCAGCCAGCCCGGCTCCGAAATGTTCATCGCGAACAAATGCGCCTCTTCGGGGATCGAACGGTCCAATTCAACACAACGATCGAAGAGGTCCAGCGCCGAACGCATGAGCGCGCTCGTTTGGCGGTCGGCAGTTGGAGGTTCCGAAACGACGCGGGCTCGCACCTTCAGATACGGCACACTGCGGATGAACTCCACGATCTCCACGCGGCGGCGTCCCTGCACAAGCGCGGAGTGCGAGCCGTCTGGCATGGCGAGCAAACGCCCCACTGCCATCTCCACGCCGATGGGCAGAAAATCCTCCGCGCCCGGCGTATCCAGGTCGGCATCGCGTTGCGTCAGCCCGATCACGGTCTGCCCTTTGCGTTGCGCCTCCTCGACCGCGAGCAGCGACGATTCGCGCCCGATGAAGATCGGCGAGACCATGCGCGGGAACACGACCAGATCGCGTAACGGCAACACCGCGGCTTCGATCATGCCGTCGGCATCCGCCTCGCGGTTGGCAATGCGATATAACTCCTCCGTGCGCTGCGAGAGGGTCAGATCAAAATTTTCTTCTTCTTCGCGCCATTCTTTTGGGTGGGTCATTAATTCTCGATCTTCGAAATTCGATACTCGATAATTGATATTCGGGGAGCGTTACGACGTTCGAATATCGCTTCCCGAATATCGCTCGTGCCATGCTCTCATCACTTCCGCCGTGACGAACATACTGCCAGCGGACAGCACAATGCTACCATCTTTTGCGGATAACTCCAACGCCCGCGCCAGCGCGGACTCGACAGGGCTCACCGCCTCAGACTCGATTTCAGCCTGCCGCGCCAACTCAATTATTTTCTCCTCCTCCAACGCGCGCGGATGGTCGGCGCGCGTGACAATGAGCTTCTTGATCTTCGGTCTCATCTCGGCGAACATACCGGGGATGTTCTTATCCTCCGACGCGCCGAAGATGAGGGTAACCAACCTGCCGGGAAAATACGTTTCGAGCGTCTCGCGCAATTTGGCAAACGAATCCTCGTTATGTGCTGAGTCAAAAATCACCGGTGGATCGCGCCGCGCTACCTCAAATCGTCCGCGCCACTTGACATCGGCAAATCCCTTTTGAATCGCTTCGTCTGAGATTTCCAATCCGCTGACCTTGAGCGCGGCGTAGGCAGTCGCGGCGTTTTCGAGTTGGTGGCTACCCAAAAGCGGAATTTGAACGGTGGTCGAGTAGGCGGCGGGTCTCGATACGGACTTCGTCCTACTCGACCATCGCCGCCGTATCGAGACTACCTGCCCATCCAATGAAATACTCACACTTTCATACGTTATATCTTTTCCAATCAACGTGAATTCACAGCTCTTCAGTTTGGCTACGCGCTCCAAAACTTCGAGGGCTTCAGCCTTCTGTGGCGCGGACACAACCGGCACACCGTGTTTGATAATCCCCGCCTTTTCACCCGCGATCTTCGCCAGCGTATCGCCCAGCACTGCCATGTGATCGTAGGACAGTGATGTAATGACCGAAACCTTCGGTGTGACGATATTCGTCGCGTCCAGCCGCCCGCCCAAACCGACCTCGATCACCGCCGCGTTGCATCCCTGTTTTGCAAAGGCGAGAAACCCAAGCGCGGTTGTGATCTCGAAGGTGGTAAGTTTTGGAATCTTCGCAACGGCGGGTTTGATCTCCTCCACCAACTCGACCATGAACTCGTGCGAGATCGGCTCGCCATTGACTTGAATCCTTTCGCAATAATCGAGCAAGTGTGGAGATGTGTACAACCCAACCTTGAAACCTGCAACCTTCAAACCTGAGGCGCAAAGCGCCGAGACCGAGCCTTTGCCCTTTGTCCCTGCCACGTGGATGATGGGATATTTATTCTGCGGGTTTCCCAACTCCTCCATCAACGCGAACATGCGGTCAAGGTTGAACTCCGCCTTGGCAAGTTCGGAGGAATGTTTCAGGCTATAATCTACGAACGAGTAAAGATAATCGAGAGATTTGTTATATTCGGCTTCAATGTCCATGCGAGGGATTGTAATCGGCAGAAAGATGTCAAGCAAGAGGATTATTCAAAGGATAGATTTATGAGCGATCTCGAAATCTTCTGTAGACAAATTCGTGAGCGGTCTCATGAAAATAGACAGGCGATTCATCTTCTACATTCGGCACGCATCCCATCACAGATTGTGTCGATATTACGACAAGAGCTCGATTCAATGATCCGTGTGATTTATTTGCTTTCAATAACAGATATGGCTTATCGAGATAAGCTAATTAAAGCATCGGTTGAGGGAAACGAGTGGACAGAAAAAGGAAATAAGAAACGAATAACTGACCGCAAAATGGTTGATTTAGCAGATAAGTTACAAGGCTGGACGGAATCAGTATATCGTTTTGGATGCGGGTTTGTACATTTATCAAGTTTTCATGATTACAAAGAACGTGATCCTATAGAGATGATCCCAGATAAAGAAAAGAATGCCATCCTCAAGCACATGCGATACTACCATGGAGGCCCCTCGGTTACAGACCCAAAATTCAATGACTTAATTCCATACCTCCCGCAGGTATTCGAGAAAATCGCATCAAACCTTGAAGTGTATGTCAAAGACCTTGAGAGCAGGAAAACAATTGAAGAATGAGCATTGCCACCCTCACCGTTCACCTTCACATCCCTGCCTGCACCTCCCTCAAAGAAAAACGCGGACGGATCAAGCCGATTATCTCGCGCCTGCACCGCGAGTTCAACGTTTCCGTCGCTGAGATGGATTTGCAGGACAAATGGGACGAGGCGGTCATCTTCTGCGCGATGGTGGGGAATGACGCCGCGTTTTTACAGTCCGCGTTGGGGAATGTGGCAAAATGGGTGGAAGCGAATTGGTCGGACGGGGATGTGTGGGATACAAAAATAGAAATAGTTTGAAGGTTGGAAAGTTGTCAGGTTTGAACGTTCAACTTGCCAACCTTCTAACTTGTAAACCTGCAAACGGAGAAAAAATGGATTTACACCTCAAAAACAAACGCGCGCTCGTGGCAAGTTCCTCCCGCGGACTTGGCTACGCCGCCGCGCTCCTGCTCGCAAAGGAAGGTTGCCGCGTGGCAATCAATGGACGGGACGAATCAAAGATAAAAGGTGTGGCAGATGAACTTCATAGAGAAACCGGCTCAGAAGTAATCGGCTTGGCTGGCGATGTAAGTTTGCCTGATGTGCCTGAGAAACTGATTCAACAAACCGTCACAGCCTTCGGCGGGCTGGATATCCTCATCACCAACGCAGGCGGACCGAAGTCTGGTTCGATCGATTCACTCGATGATGCCGCGTGGCAAAAAGGAATTGACCTGTGCCTGATGAGTCATGTGCGGCTCATTAAAGCCGCCCTGCCGCATTTGCGAAAATCCGATTCGGCGAGCGTGCTGACAGTCACTTCGTATTCTGTCAAACAGCCAATCCCAAATTTGTTGATATCGAACAGCATCCGCGCGGCGACGGCAGGCTTGACCAAGTCTCTTGCGTTGGAACTGGGAAAGGAGGGAATCCGTTTAAACTCCATTCTGCCGGGTTGGACGGTGACAGAACGAGTCGAAGAGTTGATGTCGGCGCGGGCAGAGAAGAATCAAACCTCCCCTGAGGAAGAGACGCGCAAGCAGGTCGAGGCGACCGCGCTGGGGAGGATGGCGCGTCCCGAAGAGTTCGCCAACGCGGCTGTGTTCCTCGTCTCACCCGCCGCGTCGTACATCACAGGCGTTTTGCTGAACGTGGACGGCGGAATTATCCAAGGAACATTTTGATGAAAAAATTTTTATCGGTAATTGCAATTCTCCTCGCAAGTTGTGCATCACAAGCGACACCAGTACCAACTTCTTTACCATCCACAGCGAGCGAAGCGCAAGAAGTTTTGATTCGATTTTTCGAGTTGTTGAACGCCAAGCAATACGCCGAAGCGGATTTGTTATACGACGGCGACTATGAACAACTCCAAATCTTCAACCCGTCATCCGACCCGGCGGATCACGCCGCGCTGTGGAGTTGGTCTTGCGAGTTCGCGGGACTGCAATGTTTGGAAGTTCGCACAGCAACGTTCAAAGTTTTGCAAGGCGACACATACATCTTTCAGGTAGAATTCAACAACCCCGATGGCAGTTTGTTCGTGCTGGGTCCGTGCTGCGGCGCGGATGAGACGGAAATGCCGCCCGTTTCTCAATTCGAATATCGCGTATCGCGCGGAAGCGATGGACAATTCCGCGTGATGGACTTACCTCCCTACGTTCCATGATATGGCGTAAGGGCGACCCGTCAGGAAGGGTGAAGGTATTTTCCTTTCTCAGAGCGGGTCGCCCCTGCACGTGGCATACATAATGAACATCTCAAACAGACTACTTCTCATCCTTTTCTACAATTCATATCTTGTCTCAGTTCTTTTGCTGTTGATCGCCAGCACCTCGGAGGCTCCCCTTCCAAAGTGGGGCGGCTATCTCGATGTTGGTCTGGTTCTCGTCATTGTGTATCTCAGTTTTACGATCTTCGGGAAAAGCAAGAGTCAGCCGCGATTTCAAACGGCGCATCGCACCGCGCTCAACATCGTGCCGTTGATGTTGTTGGGAATGTGGATCTATCGCAACTCGCTCGATTTCAACATCTTGCTCCCCGGGCTGGCATGGCGCACGTATCTCTTCTTTCATATCCTGCCGTACGCGTTGAACCTGTGGAAACCAGAGCCGACGAATGAATAAATTTTCCTTTTTAGCGCGTACATCCATTTTGATCGCTTTCTTCTTTTTCATCGACAAAGTCGTCGCCTTCGTGCGCGTGGGCATCATCTCGCGCATCTACACGGACGACGTCGGCTTGCTGGATGTGTTCAACTCCGCCAACAACGTGCCCGACGTATTGTTCGCGCTCATCTCCGGCGGCGCGCTGGCGATGGCGTTCATCCCGTTGATGAGCGAATACCTCACAACAAAGAGCCGCGAAGCCGCATGGGACCTGTTCTCGCGCGTTGCCAACCTCGCCTTCCTCGTCACCGGCTCGATTGCTGTGTTCGTTTTCATCTTCGCGCAACAGATCGTGGATACCGTCATTGTTCCCGGCTTCACGGCAGAACAACGCTTGCTCGTCGCTGAACTCATGCGCTTGAACCTCGTCAGCACGATCATCTTCTCGATCAGCGGGTTGGTGATGGCGAGCCTGCAAGCCAACCAACATTTCCTCCTGCCCGCGCTCGCACCCACCATGTACAACGTCGGTCAAATCTTCGGCGCAATGGTTTTCGTCCCGCGCTTCGGGATTCACGGATTGGTCTACGGCGTGATCCTCGGCGCGGCGTTGCATCTCGCGGTTCAAATCCCCGCGCTGTTCAAATTTGGTTTCAAATGGACTCCCGCGCTCGACCTGCGTCACACGGGCTTGCTTGAAGCGCTCAAGTTGCTCGGTCCGCGTTTGCTCACTATGGCCGGGATTCAATCCATCGTCATCGTGCGTGATTTTCTGGCATCGTTCCTCCAGCAGGACGGCGCGGTCACATCCCTCGCGTACGGGTGGATGATCATGCAAGTACCTGAGACATTGCTAGGGACGGCGATCGCCACCGCGATGCTGCCGACGCTCTCAGAGCTCGCTTCGCGCGCCCAGTGGCATGACTTCCGTCTGGCGATCGAGCGCGCCCTTCGAGTCTTGATCGCCCTCACAATTCCCGTGGGGGCAGTGATGGCGGCGGGGATCAATCCGCTTGTGCGCGCCGCCTTCGGCTTCGACGCGGAAACATCCACGCTCATCACGTGGACGACACGCGCCTACCTCCTCACGTTGACCGGTTTCTCGATCCAAGAGATCGCCGCGCGTGCATTCTACGCGCGCAAAGAACCGATGTTTCCGTTGTATGCGGTCATCCTGCGGCTCGCCATGTTCATCGGAATTGGTTATCTCGGAATCACATTCTTCAAACCCATCGGCGCACCGATCATTGCATTTGCCGAGATCGCATTGCTCATCGAATCGATCCTCCTCCTCCGTTGGCTGAGCAATCGGACGCACGAACCTATCGTCGTGTGGGGTGCGGTGGTCAAAGGATTGGTTGCCGCGATAATCGGCGGTGTTACCGCCTACGCGCTCGCGTTATACATCCCCGGTTCCGCGGTGCTGACGGCGTTACTCGGCATGCTCATCGGCGGACTCGTCTGCCTACCCATCATCTGGTCTGAAATTAAACTGCTGTTAAAACTATAGAATCAGGGCTGTTATAATCCCCTTGCATTCCAGAAAGTAAAGTGAGAAAAAATCCAAATGTCTGAAGATCTTGGCAGCACACAACCTAACCTGAAAGTGACAAGACCCGGGCGCAGCAAACGATTCCTTTTCAGCGCGCTGGGAGTGATCGTCCTTCTCGCCGCGGCGATCCTTGGCGGGTTCCGCTCGGGCATCAGCACACGGCAGGCGTATCAATCGTCCGTGATGAGCGAGCAACTCAGCGAGCAATTCACCTACGCGCTTGTGGACATCCAGTTCGGGCGTTATGAAAACGCCAAACAGCGCCTCGAATGGATCATCCAACATGATCCTTCCTTCCCCGACGCGCAACAACAGTTGACCAACGTGCTGGTGTTGATGAACCAGCCCACGCCTACGCCGACTCCCTCGCTCACCCCCACGCCCGATTTCAGCGGCGCGGAGGAAGCTTATTCACGCGCACAACAACTCATAACCGCTCAGGATTGGCCCGGCGCCATCGGCGCGCTCGATGAAATGCGCAAACTCGACCCGAACTACAACACCTCCCTCGTGGATGGCATGTACTACTTTGCCCTTCGCAACTACGGCGTGAACCTCATCAACTCAGGAAATCTCGAAGGCGGGATATATCAGATCACCCTTGCAGAACGATTCGGTCCTCTCGACCGCGATTCCAACGGACTGCGCGAAGGCGCTCGCGTCTATCTCATCGGCGCGTCGTTCTGGGAGTTGGACTGGGCACAGGCATTGCTCTACTTCGAGCAGGCGCGCAGTTGGGGAAATTTATGGGACGGCACCATGACCGCCTCTGAACGATATCGCCAGGCGTCCATGCGCTACGGAGATGAACTCGTTGCACGACAAGAATATTGCGGGGCAGGCGAGGCTCTCGCTCAATACCAAAATGCGCTGGCACTCGGCGCGCTGGATAAAACCGCGCAGGAGAACTACGAGGAGATTCTGCCGATTTGTTTCCCGGCAACCTCGACGCCCGGAGCACTGTTCACGCCCACCGAAACCCCGACGCTCGGCGGTCCCCCTCCTGTGGATACTGATACTCCGGTCCCAACCGATACCCCCATCCCGACAGAAACACCGACTCCATGACGCCTCCTCCCGTTTGGGCAGTTGCAGTCACCTACTGGTTACATTTCCTCGCGACAGTGGCGTGGGTCGGCAGTCTCGCGGCGATCGCATTCCTGATCCTGCCCGCCATGAAGCGGACGCTCGACCTGAACGCGCAACTCGCGCTCATCGAAGCCATACAAAAACGATTCGAACCCGTCACGTGGTTCAGCCTCAGCCTGTTGGTGCTGACCGGTTTATTCCAGATGAGCATCAACCCGCATTACGACGGATTCCTTTCCACCAGCACGCAATGGTCGCTGGCGATCCTCGCCAAACATTTCCTCGGCATGATCGTGATCGTGGTCAGTGCAGTCCAAACCTGGGATGTCATTCCCGCCATCCGCCGCGCCATACTCACATCCAAGAAAACAAAAAACACGGATCAACTGGATGGCTTGCGGCGGCGCGAGATTCGACTCCTGCAGATCAACCTCACCCTGGGAATCCTCATCCTCGCCGCGACGGCGGTTGCCCGCGCTTCATGAATCGAGCCGGTGGTTGAGTAGTCCCGCGTGCACTTTGCGTGGCGTATCGAAACCACACCCATATCGAAATAAAAACAGCCCGCCTCATTCGCAGGGGCGGGCTGTTTCTATTTCCTATAACTGGATCAATTCTTGCGCTGGGACTCCGGTCAGGTCATATGCCATCGCACCGGTGATTTTGACCGGTACGATTTCACCGACCTTCGCCTCCCCTTCAACGAAGACCATTCCATCGATCTCAGGTGCATCGCGATACGAACGTCCGATGGCAATTCCTTTATCCCGCCCCTCCACCAACACGTCCAGAGTTTTGCCTACGTATGATTGATTGACCTGCATGGAAATTCCCTGTTGCAGTTCCATCAATTGCTCATAGCGCGCCTGCTTGATTTCTGTGGGAATCGGGTCACCGAGCGGCTCGCTGGTCGTCCCCGGCTCGAACGAAAACTGGAAGGTACCCACGCGGTCAAAGCGGATCTCTTTCACGAAGTCAACCAGCGCCTGATATTCCTCGTCCGTTTCGCCGGGATACCCTACGATGAACGTGGTGCGGATGGCAAGGTTCGGAATCTTTTCACGCATCTTACCTAGCGTGCGATGCACCCAATCAACGTTCGACGGGCGGCGCATTCGATATAGCGTCTTCGGGTGCGCATGTTGCAGGGGCATGTCGAGATACGGCAACACCTGCGTACTTGATGACATTACGTCGATCAGGCGATCCGTCACATAGCCGGGATACGCGTACATGATGCGAATCCAATCCATCTCCGGGACGTTGGTGGTTAACTGCTCCAACAAAATTGCCAGCCCGTCTTTCATCCCAAGGTCATGACCGTAATCGGTCGTATCCTGCGCGATAAGAATCAACTCGCGTACGCCAGCATCGCGCAGGCGACTAGCTTCATTGATGATTGCGTCTAAGGGGCGCGAGACCGCCGTCCCTTTGATCAACGGAATCGCGCAGAACGCGCACGGGCGGCGGCAGCCATCCGCAATTTTGACGTACGCGCTCGCGCCTGCCACCGACGCGCGCAACGCGTCCTGTTCATCAACGCCAACCGTTTTGGCATCGGGCAGGTGATACAACGGTTCAGGGTGCGGACCTTTGCGGAGTTCGCGCACCACTTGAACAATATCCATCCAACGGCGAGTGCCAAGCACGCCGTCAACGCCGGGAACTTTTTCTGCAACTTCTGCTCCGTAGCGTTGCGTGAGGCAGCCAGCCGCAATCAGGATTTGATTCGTCTTCTTGCCATCCGCAAGCTCGCGCAAAACGTTCAACGACTCCTGCTTGGCTGGTCCGATGAAGCCGCACGTGTTCACGATGAGCACGTTCGCGTGCGCAGGGTTATCCACCGCGCGATAGCCATCGCGGACGAGAAGTTGCGCCATCGAATCCGAATCCACGGTGTTCTTCGCACAACCAAGAGAAACGAGATGAAAAGTGTTTTTGGACAAGAATATTTTCCTTACATGTCACTCTGAGCACTAGCGAAGAGTCTCCCAGACGATGGAGGAGATTCTTCGTCGCTTCGCTCCTCAGAATGACATATGACTTTACGGTGTACCTGTCGTCCGCAGTGTTGCAGAAGGGACGGGCGTTCGCGACGCAGTCGCAGTGGCGGTTGGTGTTAGCGTGACGGTTGGAGATTGGGTCGGCAACTGGGTGGGAGTGATAATTTCCGCCTCGCGATAAATATTGCTGATCACCTGGCCGAAACCGCCAAGCAAACCGAGGTCCCGTCCATTGTACACGATGCGGATCGCCGCACCATTCCCCACCAACACTTCGACCTGCTCCTCCGCCTCGAAGGGATACGCGTTTCCCGGTGTAACGCGCCCATTGAACACCTCTTCCCCATCCACGATCACACGCATATACGTCCGCTCGACAGCGAACAAATTAACCTGCACGTTCACATTCAAATTTTGTGTAGGGATGACAATGGTCACCGTGGGTTCATTGTCTTCCACAAATTCAAGCGTGGCAGTCGGCGTGAAGAGCGAAGGGTCTGGCGTGGCGAGCAACACATCCGAGATGGAAGGCGCAGTGGGTTGAAACACTTCCTGATTTTGCAGGGTCACCACACGATTGATCGCCCAAATGAGGAACCCGACCAGCAGAACGGCAATGCCGATACCGAAAACAAGGTCACCCGCGATAAAACTACGAAAAGGCGGGATGTTCGACACGATAGGCTCGCCCGGCTGGCGGAGAGTTTTTTGCGGATTCCGCTCCCGATGCCGCGCTTGCAAGCCATCCGCATAACGGAGAAGGATGGTATCTACATCAAGGTCGAGGAACGACGCGTAATTGGATAACATGCCGCGCGTCTGCACAGTGGACGGCAGGTTTTCCATCGAACCAGCTTCAAGCGCTTCGAGATAATGTGCTTTGACTCGCGTGTTGCGTTCCACTTCGTCCAGGTGCAGGCTGAGCATCTCACGCCGTTTGCGGAGTTCGAGCCCGATCTCTTTGAAAATCTCAGTTGATGGTTTAATGTTTTCAGGTTGGACGGTCGGAGAAGATGGAATATCCTCGGCCTCAACATTTGACACAGCCGATTCAGTTCGCGGTTCTTTTCTGCGCCCGACTCGAATCGAGAGTACTGAGCTTAATCGATTCAGCCATGACTGCCAGAGGTTGTCGCTTACATCCGGCGCAGGCGGTTCTTCTTCCGAATGCGTCTCGACGAGTCGTTCGGCGACCGGTTCAGGTTCAATGGCTGGTGGCGATTCAACGGTTTCAGGTTGAGATTCTTCAAGCACCGGCTCAGATTCGATTTTTTTGCGACCACGACGGGGTTTGGAGGGAGAAGATTCAGTTGCAGGCTTGGAGTCCACTTTTTTGCGGCGAACAGGCTTAGAGGGAGAGGGAAGCGTCGCTTCCTGAGGTTGAACAGGTTCAGAAATTTGAGCCGCCGGCGCAGACGTCGAATCCATCGGCGTGATCATTTCATCCGCTGGCACTGTCCTGAGCCCGTCGAGGGTTTTTTTCTCCGCGCGCATTTCATCAAGAAGCTGGTCGAAATTCAAACCAAGATATTCGGCATAGTTGCGCAGATACCCGCGCGCCTGCACCAGCGAAGGCATCGCGGAGAGATCATCCGCTTCGAGAGCCTGCAAATAAGGCACGCGAATCCGCGTCGCTTCGAAAACTTTTTCGAGCGTGAGGCGTTTCGCTTCGCGAACCTGTTTGAGTTTCTGACCGATGGTTGCCATTAGGTAAAACAAAACATCACCAGCGCCCCACCCCTGCGGCGGGATTCAACTGGTGATGCCATGTGTGGAAGTGTTTCCCTTACGATGCTGTTGCCTCAGCGGATTCGGCTTGCGCTTGCGCCTCAGCCGGTTCAGCAGACCCCTCTTCGTGCGCTTCACCCTCGCGGTGGACAATGATCTTCACTTCGGGAACAAGGTCCATCGTCAGGCGGACGCGCGCCTTGAATTCGCCGAGGTTGCGGATGGGTTGCATATCGATCTGCTGTTTCTTTACTTCGTAGCGCGTCTGTTCCTGGATCGCCGTCGCCACGTCCTGCGTGGTGATCGAGCCGTAGAGTTTCCCGGTCTCGCCAGCCTTCGCGCCAAAGTTGATGACAACACCGCCGATCTGCGACGCCAGATCCTTCAACTCACTGTTGAGTTCAGCGCGTTTGACCTCCGCCTGCGCACGGATCTTTTCCGATTGTTTGACTGCCCCGGCAGTGGCGAGCACTGCCAACCCTTGCGGGAGGAGGAAGTTACGCCCGTAGCCATCGGCTACCTTCTTGATATCCCCCGCACGCCCCAGTTTGTACACGTCTTTCACTAACATCACTTTCATTTTCTAAGCCCTTTCCAAGATTGGATTTGCAGGCGAAGGGTACTACGCCCGGCGGGAGATTTTATCACAGGTTGGCGGGAGATTGGCGGATGGTTTTGAATGGTGATTCAGCCACTGAGAACACAGAGACCACTGAGAAAAATCTCACAATCTCTGTGGTCTCTGTGGCTATGATATCGTATCACCACGATAGAGGATTCTCAACTTTTATACGGAATTCATAAACCCCAGCATGCGCCACAAACCCCGCATCATGCGGTGACCGAAATCGGGTTTCATGAATTGATTCGGGCACGTCCCAGGTATGACCGCGATCCCATTGGCTTTGCACATTTCCACCGCCGCAGGCGAGACGCTGGTCATGCCCGCCGCCAGCCCGGGCTTGGTGCCCATCATGCAGTGCATCCACACGTGTTTGATTCCCAAGTCGACGCATTGACCGACGATCTGATCCGTCACTTTGGGGTTGGCAAGAATGAAGACAGCATCGATCTTGTCCGGGATGGATTTCAAGTCGGCGTAACAGGCGTCCCCTTGGAAAGAAGCGATGCGCGGGTTGACCGCGTAGACTGTGTAGCCGCCCTCCTTGAAATTTTTATAGGCGAGGTTGCATCCCGTTTCGCGCTTGTCAGACACGCCGACGACGGCGATCCGTTTCTGCGCGAGAAAGTCCTGCACCAGTGAATCGATTTTTGCCATGAGATTCTCCTTTTGATTTCAGGAGGATTCTATGCACAGGCTGAAAATCAATCCATGTATCTTCGGACTGTGTTGCGGGTTACAAATATCCCTGTTTTGATGGAGAAGGCGATTAAGCACGTATTGAATCAAGCGTGATTAGATTCTCGGGCGAATTCGCAGGTTGTGATGGGAAATCACGGTAAACGCATTTTCCAATTCAGCGGCGTGCCCGTTACTCTTGCAACAATTTCTACTTTTTCATCAGTGGTCAGACCAGCCAGGCGAATTAGTACAATGCCGCAGGTAAATCTCTTGTCACGATATACAAGTTCCCCGAAGTCCTTATCGCTCTTAAGCAAAACGACGCCTTGTTGGTTCGCTTGCTTCAGCACTTCGTTGTCTGAAACACCCGCTGACATCTCAATTACAGCATAGACATCATGCCCATCATTTCGCAGGCGGTCTATGATGGGCTGGTCAATATTTTCGTCAGCGACGAATTTCATGCGGCAGTGGAGGTGGGGTAAATGACATCGGCGCGCAAATTTTCAGCCGCAAACGCAACCGCCGCTCGGATGGCTTCGACTGTTAGACGTGGGTGGGCTTCGATCAACTGTTCAAATGACTCGCCGCCAGCGATCTTTTCGAGGATCAGTTCAACGGTGATACGCGTGCCTTTGACAACAGGTTTGCCCATCATGATTTTGGGATCTGATTCGATAAATTTTCGCCAGTCCATGGTTACCTCGATTGGAATTATACACCCCAAACCCCTGCCTCTACTCCCCTCTCCGCTTGGGAGAGGGGCTGGGGGTGAGGTCGCACTCACCCTCTCTCCACGCCTTCCTTCGCTCAGCCAAACTATTTCCACAAGCAAGCTATAACATGTAAACACGCCGACACAATAATAAAGTAGAGTTTTTGATATTGGTCATGGCCAATATTGCTATCCCATCCAAGATTATGCCCAAAAGTATTGCGAGCCATATATGTAATCTTTATAGTCTCATGGATCGATTCATCATACTTTATTAATTCCTCAAACACATCATCAAGAACAAATATTTCACCTCCTCCTTTGCCCTTAATTTCACCAATACCTAGTTTTTCTTTTATCGCTTTTTCTGTAAGTACGCTACCAAGATTTTTTCCTACTGGCATATTGACGGGATTATGCATCAATAAACTTTCAAACAAGATACAGCCTCTAAATAAATGAGAGAAGAATGGTTCAGATGTTCCGTTTCCAACTCCATATTCGAAGTGATCTTTACGAAAGTCCCATTCGATACAAAAAGTAATAAATGCAGTAACAAGTGTCCGAAGCCCTGGTCTATTTTTGGTGGTTAGCGCACGATAAATAAAATCTTTTCGCAATTTATCAATCGTAAGAGGAGAAACAACATCACTCTTAATTACATTGACCTGATAATAGTTGAGCGCTCTTTCAACTTTCGCCTGTACGAATTCTGTCAACTTTTTAGCAGATTGATTGCTTGCTTCTCCCTCTAGCATTAAGAAATGTGTAGATGGTTTCGGGTTGTCTATTGGATCAGCACCAGCATTCATATCCTCTGTGACTGAAGCGTCAAAGAAGTAAACGGCTGTTTGAAAATCATCTAAGAGATAGGAGGAAATCCCAATAAAATAATAAGGGTTCCCTTTATGAATTCTTGCAAAGGCAGCAGAATCTATTTCTTTGCATGTTCTCAATAAAGAAAATACTCTTTCACGTAATTGCCAGTGGTGACCAATATTTAGTAAATCGAAGGGTTTGTAATTGTACTTATTCCAAAATCTGGTAACTTTATCAATATTATTTGAAGCTTCCAAAAAATCAGTCTTGAATTCTGCAAGGTTGAGTTTCATACACTAAAACCCCTCCGCCACATACTCGCCCCACACCACGCGGAGCGTATTGCAAATTTCGCCGAGCGTGATATCGTTCTCCACGCACTCAATAAACAGCGGCATCAAGTTCTCACTTCCACTCGCGGCGGATTTTAACTTACCGAGCAACTCCTCCACAAGTCTCTGGTCTCTTGTTCCCCGCAACTGTTTCAACCTCTCCCTCGCCGCGGCTTCAATCGCGGGGTCAACTTTCAAACGTTCCAACGT
>DAOTZF010000041.1:0-14733 GCA_034434415.1 Anaerolineales bacterium
GTCTCCGCGTTTTTGACTTCCTCGATCTCCTCCTTCAATTTATCCAGCACGCCGTCAATGTCGTTCCAATCAAAACCGACTCGCGCGGCACGGTCTTGATATTCCTGTGCCTGACTCAACGCAGGCAGGATCACCGGAACGCCATCAAGGATTCCCTTCTCCTCTTTTTTGCCGCCGCGTTCCTGCTCCTTCAGTTTTTCCCAATTCACCAGCACCTCGTCCACACCTTCAAGTTTCAAATCACCAAACACGTGTGGATGTCTGCGCACGATCTTCGCGTGGATTCCTCGAATCACCTCGTTGACGTTGAACTGTCCTTCCTCGCTGGCGATCTGCGCCTGCAAGACGATCTGCAAGAGTAAGTCACCGAACTCCTCGCGCATGTGTTCAAAATCATTCGAGTCGATGGCAGAAATGGCTTCATAGCACTCTTCGAGCAGATGCTTTCGCAGGGATTCGTGGGTCTGCTCACGGTCCCACGGGCAACCGTTCGGTGCGCGCAGGTGGGCAACGAGCTCGGCGAACGACTCGAATGATGAACCTTCTCCCAGTGCGGGTACATACCAAGAAACACCCTCGTCAAACGATATGCCGCTTAACTCGCTTAATCTTTCTTCTTTCCTCTTTCCTTCACCCACTTCAGTCACAAAGTGATCGTTCGGATATGCTACAAGCAACACCTCCTTAACCTGAGACACCAGTTCCTTCGAATTGATTCCGATTATCAACGCGGGCATATCCGGCGGGAACGGTGGCACATGGGCAGAGGCAAGAGTCGAAGCGTCTATGAGTGTCAGCCTCGAGGGCGGAGCGATGCGGAGAGCGTCGAAAGCTTGAGCAACGAGGGAAATGTCCATGAAGTTCTCCAATTAAATCAATAATCCGTAATTCGCAAATTGTATCTCACGAATTACGGATCACTGGTCACTGATAACTGGTTACCGAACTACCGCTTGGTATACGTCGGCGCCTTGCGGGCTTTCTTGAGACCCGGCTTTTTGCGTTCCTTGATGCGGGCGTCGCGGGTCAGCAAACCATGCTTGCGAAGAGTGGAGGTCCAATCTCCATTGAGCAACACGAGAGCGCGGGCGAGCCCAAGGCGCACAGCCTCGGTCTGACCGGTCGTGCCGCCGCCGTTGACCTTCACGGTGATGTCGTATTTTTTTACATCCTGCCCCACGGCATCGAACGCGCGCAGGATATCCTGCATATCACCGATTCGCGGGAAATAGGTTGCGGCTTCCTTCTCGTTCACCACAAACCTGCCAGAGCCGCCCATCAAACGGACGCGGGCAGTGCTCTCTTTACGACGACCAATGGCTTCATAATATTGAACAGACATAATTCTCTTCCTCTTTCCGATTAAGCCAGCGGCACGGGGTTATTCGTGCCGTGCGGGTGGCTGGGTCCGGCGTAGATCTTCAAACGCTTGAGTAGAGCGCGGCCCATGCGGTTCTTCGGCAACATGCCCCACACTGCCTCACGCAGGACGCGATCAGGGTGTTGCTGTAACTGATCGCGCAAATTGATGTATTTATACCCGCCGGGGTAGTTCGAATGACGGTGATAGATCTTGGTGGTCATTTTCGATTTCGTCTTTGTGCCGGTGACAGTGACGCGTTCAGCGTTGATCACCACCACGAAATCACCCATTTCCACGCCGGGCGTAAAGGTCGGTTTGTGTTTGCCGAGCAACGCGTGGGCGATGCGCGTGGCAATACGCCCGAGGGTCTGCCCTTCGGCGTCCACGAGCAGCCATTTGCGCTCGATCTCACTTGCTTTCGGATAGTACGATTTGTACACGTTCAAGTTCTCCGTTTCTTTCTTTCAATAATTTCTACTTCATTGACTCTTGATATTTCACTTCGATGAGCGTCAGCCCGTGGGCGGGAGCAAGACCGGATTTGAGCACGCTTCGCTTCCGGTTCCCAGCCTGCTTCGCCAGGCTTTCGACGATCACTTCCTCAGGGAGTTTTCCCTGCCCGACAGCGACCTGTACAAAGACCATCCGCCGCACCATACGATACAGAAAGGCATCTGCTTCAACCTCGAACCGCCATTGATCCTTTTCAACCCGGTGCCATGCGGCTTTCTTCACAGTGCGCACGGTACCACCTTTTGGGGTTGTAGGTGAACCAAATGCTGAAAAATCATGTGTGCCGATCAATTCCTGCGATGCTTTTTTCAGCAACACGTCATCGAGGGCGACATTCACCCTCCATGCAAACCGCTCACGGATGGGGTTGCGGACATCATCATAAAACAACTGGTAACTATAGATCCGTGAAGTTGCATCAAAGCGCGGGTGAAAGTCGTTGCCAACGAGCCTCGCGTCCCAGACTGAGATGTCATTGGGCAGTTTCGCATTCAACGCCCGGACGAGTTCTTCGTCAGTGTGCGACCATTCGAGGTCGCAGGCGGCAACCTGACCCGTCGCGTGAACGCCGGTATCCGTCCGCCCTGAGAGGAGGATCGAGCGTCCTGACCATCCGAGTTTACGCAAGGCGGTTTCAAGTTCACCTTGCACGGTCCTGCGTTTTGCCTGCCGCTGACTTCCGAAAAAATCCGTGCCGTCGTAGGCAAGAGTCAATTGGTAACGTGCCATTTTAGCTTTCAGCCTTTAGCAGTCAGCCATTAGCCGAACGCTGAAATTTCTATTCCTCAACCAGTTCCAGAATCACCATCTCAGCCGAATCGCCCATGCGAGGTCCGAGTTTCAACATGCGGGTGTACCCGCCGTTGCGGCTGGCAAAGCGCGGGGCGATATCATCGAACAACTGCTTGATAACCTGATTGTCGCCCAGCTTGGAGATTGCGAGGCGACGCGCATGAACCTTCTGTTCCGGCGTTGCGTCCGCGCTCTTGCGCGCAAGGGTGATCAACCGTTCAGCATCACCGCGAATCGCAGCCGCCTTGGCGCGCGTGGTCTGGATGCGCCCGTGCGTAAAAAACTGTTTGATGAGGTTACGTCGAAGCGCCACTCGCGCCCCGGACGTCCGACCCAGCCTGTACCCTGATACTTGATGTCGCATTGAAAATTACTCCGCAGTATTCGTTTCGTCCTTGAGATAGCCTTTTTCGCGCATCTTCTGGCGAAGTTCATCGAGACTCTTCTCGCCAAAGTTGCGAATGGACATCACGGCGCTCTCGCCTTTTTCAAGCAGGTCGAGCACATCGCCCACTGTGGCAATGCCTGTGCGCTTGAGCGAGTTGAACACGCGCACCGAAAGGTCGAGCGATTCGACCGGTGTATCCGCGAGTTCACTGCTCATACGGCTGCCGGTCACTTCCTTTTCGACAGCGATGGTCAACGACTCTTCGCTGACACCTGCAATATAACGCAGGTGGTCGATGATCAACCGCGCGGCAGTGCTCAATGCGCGTTCGGGCGAAATTGTGCCATCGGTCCATATCTCAAGGTTCAATTTATCGTAATTCGTGCTCTGACCCACGCGGGCAGAGGTCACTTCCCAGTTCACTCGCTTAACCGGGCTATAGATCGCATCGATGGGCAGTTCGCCGATGGGCATATGCCCGCTTCGTTCGTTGGCGGGTGAATAACCGCGTCCGCGCTCGACAGTGAATTCAAGGTCGAGCTTGGTCTTGGGGTTATCCACTGTGAATAGGAAGAGTTCGGGGTTGACGATCTCAACCTCTGCCGGCGTAATGATGTCCGCGGCTGTAACCGTCCCTTCGCCGCGCACCTCCAGATGCATCCGGGTGCTGTCCACCCCGTCCAGTTTGAGCCGCAGTTGTTTGACCTGCAACATCACCTGGATGACATCCTCGCGCACGCCAGGAATTTCACTGAATTCGTGCAACACGTCCGCAATGCGAATGGCAGTGACAGCGGCACCCTCCAGCGAGGAGAGCAATACCCGCCGCAGGGCGTTCCCAAGTGTTACGCCATATCCACGTTCCAATGGGCTGATGACAAACTTGCCGTAGTTTCGAGCCTCAGCCTCGCGCTCGATCTTAGGCATAACCATATTCATGATACCCGTCACGGTTCACCTCTGTACTTTATACTAATCTCTGAGGCGGAAGATTCCGCCACCGTCCGTAATAAACTACTACCGTGAGTAGTATTCAACGATCAACTGCTCATTCAAGATGCCGTCAATTTCGGGGCGCTCAGGCAGGCGTTGGACCGAACCGGATAACTGCTTGGTATCCCGGTTCAACCAGCTGGGCGAGTTGCGGGCATCCGCCAGATCGCCAAGCCCTTTGAAGTAGGACAAATCGCGCGAGCCGCCACGAACTGCCACGACATCCCCCTGTTTGAGCAACATCGAGGGCACATCCGTCCTGCGATCATTCACAGTGAAGTGACCATGGGTGACCAGCAAGCGGGCTTGTGAACGACTCGAAGCAAACCCGAGGCGGAAGACGACATTGTCCAGCCGGGATTCCAGGATCTGGAGCAGACTCAAACCAGTCAAGCCGCGGCGTTGCAACGCGATCTCATAATAGCGGCGGAACTGTCGCTCCAAAACGCCGTAGACGCGGCGGGCACGTTGTTTGGCGCGCAACTGACGAAGATAATCCGACTCGCGGCCCATTCGGCTGCCACCACCACTTCGGCTACCCGTCCGCCCGTGCTGGCCGGGAGCGAAACTGCGTTTCTCGAACGAACACTTCGGAGTGAAACAGCGCTCCCCTTTCAAATACAATTTTTCGCCTTCGCGCCGGCACAATTTACAAACCGGACTCAAATTTTTTGACATAGATTACTTTCCTCTGCACAAATTACACGCGTCGCTTCTTCGGCGGGCGGCAACCGTTATGCGGGATCGGGGTCACATCTGAAATGAGGCGCACTCTTAAACCCATCGCCTGCACCGCACGGATCGCATTCTCACGTCCGGGTCCCGGCCCTTTGACATAGAGTTCAACTTCCTGCACACCCAGTTGCTGCGCAGCCTTGATCGCCTGTTCAGCAGCGAGGCGCGCAGCGAACGGAGTACTCTTGCGCGAACCCTTGAAGCCCGCCGAGCCGGCACTCCCCCATGCGATCGTGTTGCCTTCCATATCGGTAACGGTGACGATCGTATTGTTGAACGAGGCAAAGATATGCACCTGCCCGGCGGACAAGGACCTCTTTGCCTTCTTTGTGCCGCTCGCGCGGCGCGTAGATCGAACACTTTGAGCCATAATTCTCCTGCCTCGTTATTTCTTCGCGCCGCGGCGACGTCCGCGACCGGCTACGGTTTTCTTGGTGCCCTTGCGGGTACGCGCATTCGTTCGTGAGCGCTGACCGCGGACGGGCAGATTACGGCGATGGCGCAAGCCGCGGTAGGACCCGATCTCGATCAGCCGCTTGATGCTCATTTGTACATCGCGGCGGAGGTCGCCCTCCACCTTGTAATTCTTGCTAATGAACTCGCGGATCGCCGAAACATCCGCCTCGGACAAATCTTTCACCCGCGTATCCGGATTCACACGCGTCTGCGCCAGAATCTTGCGCGCGCGCGTCGGACCGATCCCGTATAAATAGGTCAGACCGATTTCCACCCGCTTGTTACGCGGGAGATCAACGCCTTCAATTCTCGCCATAGTTCTATCCCTGCCGTTGCTTGTGTTTTGGATTTTCGCAGATCACGTAGATTCTGCCTTTGCGCCGAATGATCCTGCATTTGGCGCAGCGTTTCCGTATGGACGGTGAAACTTTCATTGAAAATTACTCCTTACAACTTCCTTCAAAAGCCGAAGTTTTGATTATACACGCTCATATTTCTTTCGTCTAGCCGATACACAAACTCACTTTGCTCAGGATCACAAGACAGTCAGGAGTAGAGGGTCTCCTTCGGTGACGGCGACTGAGTGCTCGAAATGCGCCGTCAATGATCCGTCCGCTGAAACCACAGTCCACTGATCCGGAAGGACACGCGTTTCCGCGGTTCCAACCAGCACCATGGGTTCGATGGCTATGGTCATGCCGGGCTTCAGCAGCATACCCGTCCCGGCTTTCCCGTAGTTTGGCAGTTGCGGACCTTCGTGCATCTGCCGCCCCACCCCGTGACCGGTATACTCGCGGGTGACGTGATAACCATGACCTTCAACATAGTTTTGTATCGCCGCCGATACATCGCCTGTGCGATTGCCCGCGCGCATGTTCTCAATGGCAACGCGTAGCGCTTCTTCCGTGACGTGGAGCAGGCTTTGCGCTTCCGGTGAGATCTCTCCCACCCCGGCAGTAAAAGCTGAATCCGCCACCAGTCCTTCGAAGGTCGTTCCGCAATCAATCGAGATGATATCTCCATCCTGCAGGATGCGTTTTTTGCTCGGGATCCCGTGGACAAGTTCCTGATTGATGCTCGTCGTGATCGAAGTCGGGAACGGCGGACGTCCGTAACCCTTGAACGGCGATACGCAATTGTATTTCCTCAGCACTTCCTCAGCAGCCGCGTTGAGGTCGGCAGTGGAAACACCCGGTTTTAAAAGTGCTCGTACGGTCGCCAAAACTTCTGCATTGATGCGCCCCGCCTGGCGCATGGTCTGCAACTCGGCGGAGCTTTTGATATGAATTTGGCGAGCCCAGCTCATGATTTATTTTTCAATGCATCCAACAAGGTTTGAGTCACCTGCTCGATGGATTGTAATCCATTGATCTCTACCAATTTGCCATGATCACGATAGTATGTGATCAACGGCGTGGTCTGTTCCATATATATATCGATGCGCTTCGAGACTGTATCAGCCCGGTCATCATCACGTTGATAAAGTTCAGAACCGTCCAAGTCGCATTTGCCCGGCACCTTTGGCGGGTTGGATTTCATATTGAAGATGTGCCCGCTTTCGCGGCACGTCCAACGATCGCTCAACCGTTCGACCAGCACATTCCTGGGGGCAGAAATCACCGGTGCAACGTTGACACGCCCATCGAAATCTGCCAGCATGGCTTCGAGCGCGTCTGCCTGCGCCGGGGTGCGGGGAAATCCGTCCAGGATCGCGCCAGCCGCACAGTCCGGACGACGGAGGCGGTCTTTGATCATGGCGATGGTCACATCATCGGGCACAAGGTCGCCTTTGCTCATGTAAGTCTGGGCAAGTTTTCCCAAATCTGTTTGGTTCTTAATGTTCTCACGGAACAAATCGCCGGAGGAAATATGAGCGAGTCCCGTCTGCTGTGACAATCGATTCGCCTGCGTACCCTTACCAACACCCGGTGGACCAAGGAGAACGATGTAAGTCGCCATGGACGCTCCTAACTGATGAGGAGTTTTTCCTGATAACCGTGCAGTTTTAATTCAGCTTCAATGTTCATGAACGTGTCGCGCACAACGCCGACCACGATCAACAAGCCCGAAGAGGAAACAAGGAACAACCCGGCATTATTAGCCGCCGCCGGTATGATCAACTGCAACAGGAAGGGCATGATCGCCACCACGCCGAGCAACAACGCGCCTGGAAGGGTAATACGGCTTTGAATGCGGCTTAGATACCGCTGTGTCGCTGTGCCTTCCGGCACGCCGGGAATCTGCGCGCGTTGGCGCTTGAGGTTCTCACCGTAATTTTGCTGGTCGAAGAGCACCGTCGTGTAGAAGTAGGTGAATGTCACGACCATGAGGAAATATAAAGTCCAATATCCCCACGAACCGCTTCCGGTTTGATTGAAGAATGTGGTGATGCTCGTGGCGAAATCACTGATCCATTTCGTTTCGGAGGTGAGGAAATAACTTGCCACAATGGCGGGAAATTGAAGAATTGCACTGGCAAAGATCAGCGGAATCATGCCGGCAAGATTAACCATCAACGGCAGGAACGGTTGAGGCGTTTTAACCGACCGTCCGCGCTGAATCGCGTAGAACACCTGGCTTTTCTGGGCGAACATGATGGGTACATTTCGTCGCCCTTGTGAAACATACACGATGGCAATCACCGTCAGGAGAATGATCACGAGCATCGCCGTCAGTAATACCCATCGGTTTTGTTCATCCAACAGCAACGCCTGAATATTTTGGGGAATCTGCGAAACGATACCAGCGAAGATCACTAATGAGAGACCCTGCCCGCGAATTCCGTACTCGGAAATCAATTCTCCGAGCCAAATGGCAAACATCGTCCCGGCGGTCATAACCAGCAGTGTGGTTAGCGAAGGCAACCACAGGTCGGCTGTGAACCCGAACGGAAGAATGGGTTGCGAAGCGAGGGAGTTAAAGATGTTGATCTGCCCGACAGCGGAAAGCATTGCCATGGGAACAGCCAGATAATACGTCCATTTTTCCATCCAGCGACGGCCTTCGCGCGGATTCTCTTCCATTCGTTTCTGAAGCGAAGGGATGATCGGAACCAACAATTGCAGGATGATCTGCGCGGTAATGTATGGGTATACGCCCATCGAAAGCAAAGAAAAATTTGAAATGGTGCCGCCGGAAAGCAGATTCAAAAAGCCGATGAATCCACCCTGCGCGCCCTGGGTCTGAAAGAATGCCGCTAAGGCATCGCGGTCAACCCCGGGGGCTGGAACATTCGCGGCAATGCGGAAGATCAAGAGAATGCCCAACGTAATGAGCAGTTTCCGTCGAATATCTTCCGATTTCCACAAGTACCGCCATGCGGACGGTTTCTTATCAGCCATGATTCTTCATCCTTTGAAATTACGAACCGATCAACTCGACGCTTCCGCCGGCTTTTTCGATCTTGGCTTTGGCGCTCGCGCTGACGCGGTGCGCGCGGACCTTCAACCCGACGTTCATTTCACCGCGACCGAGAATCACAATTGGATTTCTCGGATCGCGCAGCAAGTGGGCTTGCTCCAACGTTTCCGGCGTGACCTCCGCATTTGCTTTGAACGCCGCGGAAAGTTGATCCAGATTCACTTCGTTGTACGTGGCGCGATTGAGCGGGGTGAAACCCTGACCGCGCATGAACGGCAGGCGGCGATAGAACGGCAGGTTGCCGCCCTGACGATAGATCTTGCCGCCGGAGCCGGAGCGTGAACCTTCTCCTTTGGTACCGCGTCCTGCTGTCTTACCCTGACCAGCAGAAATACCGCGACCCACGCGTTTTCGATTCTTTTTTGAGCCCGGGTTGGGCGTGAGGTCTTGAAGTTTCATCGATTTATCCTGCTTCTTCCACTTGGACGAGATGCACAATCTTATTGATCATGCCTCGGATCGCCGCCGTGTCGCGATGCTCGATGGTCTGATGCAATCTTCGGAGTCCGAGCGCGAGAGCCGTTGCTCTCTGATCCTTGGTATAGCCGATCGGACTGCGCACCAACGTAACAAAGATGGTCTTTTCCTTCGAGTCGTTCTTAGGCATGTTGCTTCCTCCGTTCCCAGAACGGCTTAAGATCGTTCACATTCTTCCCGCGTCGGGCGGCTTCCTCCTGCGGAGACTTCAACTGACCGAGCGCATCGAAGGTGGCTTGCACCACATTCAACACATTCGCACTGCCCTGCGATTTCGTCAGGATGTCGCGCACGCCTGCCACTTCGAGCACCGCGCGCACACCACCGGCTGCGATCACACCGGTTCCGGGAGATGCAGGCTTGAGCATGACCTTCGCTCCGGCAACCTTACCAAGCACTTCATGCGCAATGGTCGTCCCGGCAAGGTTTACTACTTTCATATTCTTACGGGCTCGGCTCGAAGCCTTGCGCATCGCATCCGGCACAGCATTAGCCTTGCCGACGCCCATCGAAATTGTTCCTTTTTTATCGCCGACCACAACGGTCACACGGAATTGGAAACGGCGCCCGCCTTTGACCACTTTCGCGACGCGGGCAATTTCGATGACGCGCTCTTCGAACTGATCCTGCGCTTCATAATTTTGTTGAGTTTTATCGTATTCTGCCATCATTGCTCCACCGACAGGTCAAGCCTGCCGAAACCACGAACCTAAAATTGCAAACCGCCTTCGCGGGCGCCATCTGCCAGCGCTTTGACACGACCCACATAACGGAAACCACCTCGATCAAAAACGACCGACTGGATACCTTTGCTCTTCGCGCGTTCAGCGATCGCCTGCCCGACCAGTTTTGCCTGCTCGGACTTCTTCATGCCTTTTGCCTTTTCACGCAACTCGCGATCCACAGTGGACGCGGAGACCAGCGTACGACCCGCGCCATCGTCGATCACCTGCGCATAGATCGCAGAGAGACTCTTATACACGTTCAAACGCGGACGTTGAGCTGTGCCCGCCAAATTCTTACGCACGCGCGTGTGACGACGCACACGTGCCACTGCACGAGACTTGTTCGCCATAACTTACTTGGCTCCTTTCGCCGCTTTACCAGCTTTGCGTCTGATCTTCTCACCTGCATAGCGGATGCCTTTGCCATGATACGGCTCAGGCGGGCGCACACCGCGAATCTCAGAGGCGGTCTGACCGACCTGTTCGCGGTCGTATCCCAACACCTTGATCTGACGCGTCTTCTGATCCACTTCGAATGAAATGCCTGCGGGCGGCTCCACCTTCACCGGGTGTGAATAGCCGACAAATAAAGCCAGCACCTTACCTTCCATTTCGGCGCGGTACCCTACACCTTCCACTTCGAGAACCACTTCAAAGCCGGTGCTCACACCTCGCACCATGTTGGCGATCAACGCGCGAGTGGTGCCATGTAAGGCGCGTTCTGCGGGGTGATCCGACTGGCGCGTCACAACCACCTGCCCGTTTTCCATTGAGATCCCCACATGGGAAGAAAACGTGCGATTGAGTTCGCCTTTGGGTCCTTTTACGTGGACATTCGAGCCTTGCACATTCACCTGCACACCGCTCGGTACTGCCACGGGTAATCTTCCAATACGAGACACTTAAACCTCCTGCCTACCACACTTTACAAAGGATCTCGCCGCCCACGCCCAATTGGCGGGCACGCGCGCCGGTCATCACACCTTTGGGCGTCGAAAGGATGGCAACGCCGATCCCGGACAACACCCAGGGGATATCTTGTTTCTTTGTGTATACGCGGCGACCAGGTTTGCTGACACGCTCCAAGCCGGAAATGACTGGCCGTTTTTCACGTCGTTCGCCAACGTATTTGATCTTCAGGCGCAAGGTCTTTTGCGGGACCTGCTCGCCATCGACCACCTCGAAACTCTCGAGAAAGCCTTCATCTTTGAGAATCTTCGCGATCTCCAGTTTGAGCTTCGAGCTGGGCATTGCCGCGAGCGTATGACCGGACATCACAGCGTTGCGGACGCGGGTCAGCATATCAGCGATTGGATCATTTACAGCCATGCTATCACCTCTCTCCGCTTACCACGAAGCCTTGGTCACGCCGGGAATCTTACCCTGCAGCGCCAGTTCACGAAAACAAATTCGGCACAGACCGAAACGGCGGATATATCCGCGCGGACGACCGCAACGGACACAGCGGTTCCGCACCTGGCTGGGGTGAGCCCGACGAGCCTCTCGATATTGCATACATTTCTTCGCCATATTTACGCATCCTTCTTACTGAACGGCATGCCGAGCAATTGCAACATTGCGCGCGCCTGGTTGTCGTTTTTCGCGGTGGTCACGATCGTGACTTCCATCCCGCGCAGTTTATCGATCTTGTCGTACTCGATCTCTGGGAATATCAACTGATCTTTCAAACCGAGGGTGTAGTTGCCACGACCATCGAAGGCATTCGCCGAAACGCCGCGGAAATCGCGCACGCGCGGGAGCGCCGTAGTCATCAACCGGTCGAGGAAAGCCCACATGCGTTCGCCGCGCAGGGTCACCTTCGTCCCGATCAAGCGACCTTCGCGCAGTTTGAAGTTCGCGATGCTCTTGCGCGCTTTGGTCATGATCGGTTTCTGACCGGTAATGATGGTCAGGTCGTTCACCGCGGCTTCGAGCGCCTTGGGGTTGTCCATCGCTTCACCCAAGCCGATATTCACCACAACCTTGTCGACGCGCGGTACCTGCATGACGTTCTTGTACTCGAACGCCTTGCGAAGCGCTGGGACGACCTCTTTGTTATATTTATCCTGCAATCTATTCATCGTTCAATCACTCCGCAGCTAATCGATCAAAGCCTGGCAATTTTTGCACACACGGCGCGCGCCGTTCTCATCGCGTTGAACACCAACGCGGGTGGCTTCTTTGCACGTCGGGCAGACCAGCATCACATTGGATATGGCCATCGAGCCTTCGAACTGGATGCGCCCCGGATTGATGTTACGCCCGGCCTGCGTCTGCACCTGCTTCTGGTGTTTAGTGCGGATGTTCACACCCTGCACCACCACACGGCGATCCTTCAACAACACATTGATCACCTCGCCGCGCTTTCCTTTATCTTCGAGGCGCCCGCTGATGACCTCAACGGTATCGCCTTTGCGAATCTTCACTCTCATCTGATCACTCCTGCGCCTACAGCACTTCCGGAGCCAGCGAAACGATCTTCATGAAACCTTTTTCACGAAGTTCCCGTGCCACCGGACCAAAAATGCGGGTGCCTTTGGGGTTCACGCCGTCGGCATCCAAAAGGACGGCGGCATTGTCGTCAAAGCGGATGTACGAACCATCCTCACGCCGCCATTCCTTCGAGCAACGGACGATCACCGCACGCACCTTCTCGCTCTTCTTGACGCCGCCTTGCGGCGAAGCGGATTTCACAGACGCCACCACGACATCGCCGATTCCGCCGTACTTGCGGGTTGATCCGCCCAGTACATGGATCACCAACAATTCACGGGCGCCGGAATTATCCGCAACCTTCAACCGAGACTCATGCTGAATCATGGCTTATTCCTCCACCTTCAAATCGGGAACGCCGGTATCGGCTGTGCGCGTCTCGCGTTTGACGATGGATTCGACCACCCAGCGCTTATCGCGCGAAAGCGGCTTGGATTCAACGAGCTGCACCTCATCCCCCACCTGGCACCCGATCTCGTCGTGCGCCTTGAAGCGCTTGCTCGAATGGACGACCTTGCGGTACAGCGGATGACGGAAAACACGCGTCACCTCGACCACGACTGTTTTGGTCATCTTGTTACTGGTGACGACACCAGTCATGCGACGACGATTGTTCATGCTTCACCTTCCGTAACTTCGGTCACTTTCTGCTCGCGCAAAATGGTCAACATGCGCGCAATATCGCGCCGGAGGATTCGCAACCGGTCGGTGTCGGTCAGTTGACCGGTCACCTGCTGAAAGCGCAGTTTCATTAATTCATCCCGGGCATCAGCCAGTTTCGTCTCGATCTCACCGGGTTTCAAGTTTCGCAGATCCTTGGTCTTTACCGCTTTCATGCCTGCTCTCCTGCCTCATGGCGGGCAACCACCTTGGTCTTGATCGAAAACTTATATTGAGCATTCTTCAATGCCTGTATAGCTGTGGCTGAATCCAGACCGCCCACCTCGAACATGATCCGTCCCGGCTTGACTACAGCGACGTAATACTCCACGTTTCCTTTTCCGGAGCCCATGCGGGTTTCCGGTGGTTTATGGGTGAACGGTTTGGCAGGGAAGATTCGAATCCACACCTTGCCGCGGCGCTTCATTTCGCGGACGATGGTCCGCCTCGCCGCCTCGATCTGTCGCGCAGTCACCCAGCCGGGCTCCAACGCTTGTAGACCGAAATCACCGAAACTGATCTCAGCGCCGCGCAAGGCTTTGCCTCTCATTCGTCCGCGCATTTGCTTGCGCCACTTAACACGTTTTGGCATCAACATAATCAACTACCTCTTTTATCGCAACCGCGCGCCGATTACTGGCTCACGTACACGCCTTCCGTAGATTCGACTTTTTCTTCCACTTCGGGCGCGGCGGCTACGCCTTTATAGATCCAAACCTTCACGCCGATCTGTCCATAGGTTGTGGTCGCTTCGGCGATGGCAAAATCCACATTAGAGCGCAGGGTCTGCAAAGGCACGCGTCCCTCACGCAGCCAGACATCGCGCGACATCTCCGCGCCGCCCAGACGTCCGCCCACCTTGATCTTGATTCCCTGCGCGCCCTGCTTGATCGCCTGTTGAATCGCGCGCTTCATTGCGCGGCGATAGGCAATGCGTCGTTCCAGCTGGTCGGCAACATTCATCGCCACCAACATCGCATCCGTATCCGGGGAACCGATCTCTTTAATATCGAGATCGACCTTCCGCCCGACGAGCGTTTCAAGAGCTGTACGAATCTTTTTCACACCTTCGCCTTTGCGCCCAATGAGAATGCCAGGCTTGGCGGTATGAATGGAGATCTTGAGTTTGCCGGGATAGCGTTCCACATCCACACGGGAAATCCCGGCTTTACGATTTAATATGGTATCCGGCATGGTCTTGCGCAACTTGCGAACTTCCGCGCTCTTTGCGGCGCCGCCCTTGGAGTCAATGCCCAACAAAAGGCTGCGAATGGCAAGATCCTGATGCAGTTGCTGACGATATTCGGAACCCTCGGCAAACCAGCGACCCTGCCAGCCTTGATTAATGCCAAGCCTCATTCCGATTGGATGAACTTTACGACCCATGATTTCTCCTTGACTCTTTAGGACGCTGCAGCGCCGCGCTCGCGCAGAACGACTGTGACATGTGAGTTACGGCGCAGAATCGGCTTGAAGCGTCCGCGCGCGCCGAAACGTCTCCACTTGCGGGTCGGCGCTTCGTCCGCAAAGATCTTCGCAACGACCAGGTCATCACGGCTCACGCCAAAGTTTTCCTCCGCATTGGCAACCGCGGAGGCGAGCAATTTCCGCACCGGCAGCGCCGCGGCTTTATTCACGAAGCGCAACATTTCCAGCGCTTCGTTGGCTCCTTTGCCACGCACCAGGTCAACCACGAGCCGAACCTTCTGTGCGGACAT
>DAOTZF010000042.1:0-8537 GCA_034434415.1 Anaerolineales bacterium
GGCTGGAGGTCGAACTCCGCCTCGATCAAAGCCGACGCCTGCTCGGCGATCTGTTGCGTTTCCGCCGCGATGATCGCGATCGCATCCCCCACATAGCGGACGCGTTCTCCCACACCCACCATCACGGGCCAGTCAAAGATAACCAGTCCATGATTGTGTTCGGCAGGAATATCTTCAGCAGTTAATACTGCAACAACGCCTGGCAACGCTTTGGCTTTGGAAATATCCAGCTTAGTCAAGAACCCATGCGGAATCATCGCACGCTTGGCTTTGGCATATAACATATCATCGAACACAAGGTCATCGGTATAAATCGCCGTGCCGATGACTTTATCCACGCCATCGTGACGCGTGTGCGTATGCCCAACCGATTTGTGAACGTGAATCGAATCAGGGATATGCGGCTTCTTAACAGGTTCACCTGTCCGCAACGACTCCGCTGCCGCAAGAATGGAATTCTCAATCGCAGGATACCCCGCACAACGACAAAGCGTATCCTTCAACGCAAAACGAACTTCATCCTTCGTGGGATTCGGATTCCGCTCGAGTAACGCATACGCCGTCATGATCTGCCCAGGGATGCAGAATCCGCATTGGACGGCGCCATGCTCCACGAAGGCTTCTTGCAATGGGTGCAACTGCTCCCCTCTCCTTTCAGGAGAGGGGTTGGGGGTGAGGTCCGCTAAACCTTCGATAGTAATAATATTCTTCCCGTCCGCGCGCTCGGCAGGATAAATGCACGAGACTACAGGCTCACCATCTACAAGGACAGTACACGCGCCACACTCAGCTTCGTCACAGCCGATCTTTGTCCCTGTGAGGCGCAGACGATACCGCAACAAATCCGACAACGTTTCATTCGGCTTGGCTTCGAGGGTGTGCTGAACACCATTGACGATAAGAGAGATTTGGTTGTTCATAAGTTACCTCAAAATCTTTGAACCACTGAGACACGAAGATACGGAGTTTTTAATTTTCGTTCCATTAGAGGACTCGGCGATAGATGCCGTCTTTCAAAACGGGGACATTGAAGTTTAGTAATAGACCAACTCGAATCCCTGTGAGTTTCATATAGGTCAACAACTGTGCTTCGTGAACGGGTATCACCCGCTCCACAGCCTTCAATTCGACAATCACACGTTTATCATAAATTAAGTCAATTACATAACCAGCATCTAAATCAAGACCTTTGTAATTCAAGGGCAAATCCACAAGACGCTCAAACGGAATATTTCTCAAAGCACTTTCATGTTCCATGCAAACTTGATAAGCAGATTCAAGCAACCCAGGCCCAAGTATTTTATGAACCTCAATCGCCGCGCCGATGATTTTGTCGGTCAAATCTTTCTCCAACAATGGCTGATTATTCTTATTCTGAGGAACAGGGAAGTTACGTTGCATAAATCATCCTTTCGTCTTTAGCCACAGAGACATTGAAGCACGGAGAAAATCATTTAAAAATCTCAGTGTCTCCGTGACTCCGTGGTTAGCTCGCTCGCTCCCACGCAGACTCGAGCACATCTTTAAATAAACCCACCACGATATGTTGACGATAATCAGCACTGGCACGGCGGGCGCTGGTGCGGAATTTGGCTTGGGCGAGTAAGTCTTCAAGTGCGGATTTAATTGTCGTTTCGTTAAAAGTTTGCCCACGTAAAGTTTCTTCAGCTTGCGTGGCGCGGAAGGGAGTCCCACCGCCGGGACCGACGGCGACGCGAATGTCTTTGATTGCATCATTCTCACATTCGAGCCAGACGGCGCAGTTCAAGATAGGAAGTGCCACACCCTGCGGACGCATAATCCGTTGGAAGCAGGAGGATTGGAGGGGACTGGAAAGTGGTAAGTAGAAACCAACGATTAATTCTTCGCCGTGATTGAGGGAAGATTTTCCCGGACCAAGAAATAATTCTTGAAACGGGATGCGGCGTGTGCCAGATGCACTTGCAATCTCCGCCACCACATTCAACGCCAACAAAGCGATCGTCCCGTCGGCGGCGGGGAGGGCATGAGCGACGTTGCCTCCAAGCGTTGCCACATTGCGGACTTGAGGTCCCGCGATTAAGTTACAGGCTTCGGTGAGCGCTTGGGCGTGGCGAACAGTGAGCGGGTCCGACGCGACGCGGTTGACCGGGACGGAAGCGCCGATGAAAATTTCGTCCCCACGCGGTTCGAGGAGCGTCATCTCCGCGATGGTAGTTACATCGATCAATGTTTTTACAGGTGAATGCCTGCCTTGTTCGAGGTCAAGTAGTAGATCGGTTCCCCCTGCAATTGGCACGAGTGGACGCGGTGCGCTGGCGAACGCGTCCATGGCTTCGGATAGATTTTTCGGTCGAATGTAATTCTGCCAAAGGTTCATGGTGGCGCCTTCTTTCTGGACGGCGGCACTTTTCGAGGGGACGCTTCGCAGCCCAACGCCGTGACAACTGTCACGACCACCGAACCGATGGGATGTCTTTATTGTACAACAGATGCTTCATCTTCTGGATGGACACCTGCCATTAGGAGGCCGAGTTTTTCAGGTGTAGCATGTGCGCGCGGGAGGATGTCCATGATCTGCCCTTCGTAGATCACAGCAATACGATCGGAGAGCGCCAGGATCTCATCGAGATCTTCCGAGATCAACAGGATCGCCGCGCCTTTTTTTCGCTGTTCAAGGAGTTGCGCCCGCACATATTCCGTCGCGCCGATGTCGAGACCGCGCGTGGGCTGCGCCGCCAGGATGGCGCGGGGGTTGCGCGAGATCTCGCGTGCCAATACCATCTTCTGAATGTTCCCACCTGAAAGGTTCTTGGCAAGCGTCTCGCGTGAGGGGGTCTTGACGTGGAACTGTTGGATCAATTCATCTGCATGGCTGGCAATACCTGCCAGGTTCAGGAATCCCGAACGGGAATAAGGCTGTTTATGATGTTCACGCAGGATCAGATTTTCAGCCACGGTAAAGTTCTTGATCATACCGTCGCGCATACGTTCCTCGGGGATGTAAGACAGCATACGATCCGTCAGATCGCCGGGGGCAAAACCGGTCACATCCACCCCTTCCAGCCAGACGCGGCCGGTTGTGATCTTCCGTAAGCCTGTCACCGTTTCTGCGAGTTCTCGTTGGCCGTTACCCGAAACACCGGCAACGCCGAGGATCTCACCCGAGCGGACTTCGAGGCTGACACTTCGTAACCCCGGAGTACCGAGGTCACTGCCGCAGGAGACCTCATCAAGCCGCAGGCGGACTTCGCCGAGCTCCACCTTACCGCGATCCGGGATCAACCCAACTTCGCGCCCAACCATCCAATTGGCCAGGTTCTGTTTGGTGGTTTCCGATGTGGGACGCGTGCCGATCTTTCGCCCATCGCGCAGAACGGTGACGCGATGACTGATTTCCACGACTTCATGCAATTTATGGGAGATGAAAACTAATGCGTGCCCGTCCTTGACCATCTGGCGCATAATGGTGAACAGTTCACCCACTTCTTGCGGGGTAAGAACCGCGGTCGGCTCATCAAGAATGAGAAGAGCTGCACCACGATACAGAGCTTTGATGATTTCGACCCGTTGCTGTTGCCCCACAGATAACTGCCAGATGTACGCGGAGGGATCGATCTTCAATCCGTAAATATCCGCCAGCTCGAGAATCCGTTTCGAGACGCGTTCCAAATCGGTGAGCATGCCGCGCGTGGACGGCAGACCGAGTGCGACATTTTCTGCCACAGTCAGGCTTTGCACCAACATGAAGTGCTGGTGGATCATGCCGATGCCCAGATTGATCGAATCGTTCGGCGAAGCGATGCTGACCGGCTCATCGTTCAGAAGGATCTCCCCCTCGTCCGGATGATACAAGCCGTACAGGATCTTCATCAAGGTGCTTTTGCCCGCGCCGTTCTCCCCCAACAGGGCATGGACCTCGCCGGAGATCACATCGAAATCGACTTTATCATTGGCTAGAACGCCGGGGAACCGCTTGGTAATGCCGCGCATTTCGAGCCGTTCGATACGTCTCTCCCCGGAGGGAAGTTTGGAGGCGTCGGTCATCAAATCATCCTTGTGTCAGACCTCGGAGGTCGTTAGACCTCCGAGGTCTTTGTAAAACTAAGGCAGATCGATCGTGATGCTGCCGTCGATGATCCCTTGAATGGTTTCATCCGCCAGAGTTTTGGCATCGGCGTTCAATGCATAATCGGCGTTGTATTCGATCACCTCGCCGCCGTTCTTGAGGTTGGCGGTGAAGGACTGCCCGCCGAGCGTGCCGCCCTGAATGAGGGCGATCATCTCTTTGAGCACGACTTCCCAGTGGTACACCTGGCTTGCCACCACAATTGTGGGCGCCAGTGAGGATTGGTTGGATTGTGTGCCAAACCATAAAGCATTGGCTTCCTCGGCTTTTCCGATCGCACCAACCACCATCTGGGCGGTGCCGGTCAATGCGTCCGCGCCGGCAGCGATATGAGTCGTCGCGGCTTCAGAGGCAAGCGCCACATCCGAGAATGAACCGATATAGTTCACGTTTACCTGCACAGAAGGATCGGTCGCCAGCACGCCGGCTTTGAATCCGTCCACGTACAGTTTTGCGTCGCCAGTCTCGATCGGTCCGACAACACCGATCACCTTGCTGGTGGAGAGAGTTGCCGCCAGCACGCCGTTGACATATCCGCCTTCTTGAGACGAAGCTTCATAGGCAAAGATGTTTGGCTGGTCGAACGTATCCACAGTGGTACCCCAGGCGAAGCTCGTCTCGGGGAAGTCCGGTGCAATTTCCTGCAGGGATGATCCGTACTGCGAGCCATGCGCGATCACCAGATCGTAACCTTGTGTAGCATAGTCACGGATCGCGGCCGCGGCATCGTCCACTACAAACATGCCATCTGAATAGACGAACTCGAAAGCCTCCGGTCCGCCCATCTCTTCCTGAACGCGGGTCAGTGCATCGTACATGCTCTGGCTGAATGCCAGGTCGTTGATGGCGCTGGGCATCACTACCGCTACACGGAACGGCTCTGCCGGGGCGGCAGGCGGTTCAGTCTCAGCGGGCTCAGGTGCATCGGTCGGGGCTTCTTCCGTGGCGGGAACAGCGGGTTCGGCGGGAGTGCCGCAGGCACTCAGAACAAGCGCAAAAGCAAGTAGCGCTGTCAAAAGGATTTTTTTCATCTTCTATCTCCTAGCTGATTGAGTTTGAATACGATTCTTTCTTCGGGACGATTGATTCTGATTCAGTCTGTATCTCCTCTCGGACGTGGGTTGCACCTCCTATCCTTTAATTAATTTTCCCTTTCAAAGGGTTTGGTCAAAGCCGATGGCGCGCGCACTCTTGATACCGTGGCAACGAGAACAAGAATGGTCAGGACGTAAGGCATCATGATGGCAATTTCAGACGGGATCGGAACGCTCTTCACCTGGATCCACAACTGTAGTGAGTTAACCATGCTGAACAACAACGCACCGCCCAGAACACCGATGGGGCGCCATGCGCCAAAGTACACCAGAGCGACCGCGATGAACCCCGAGCCGCTGGTCATATTCTGCTGAAAGACGTTCAATAGACCGATCGAGAGTGATGCCCCGGCAATTCCTGAAAGTATGCCGCCGAGGATGATCGTAAAGTAGCGGATGCGCCCCACATTCACGCCCAGCGAATCTGCCGCCTCAGGATTTTCGCCCACCGAGCGGATTTTCAATCCCAGCGTGGTCTTGTTCAACACGAACCACGCGATCGGCACGAGCAGGAAGGCGATGTATACCAGGATGTTATGGCTGAAGAATATCTCGCCGATGCCCGGAATGTCGCTTAATCCGGGGATATATATTTTCGGGAAGCCCTGCACCGTCTCCACCGTGGGCATCAACTTCTGGAAGAGCAGATCGCTCATCCCCAGACCGAAGAGATAAAAGCCGATGCCGCTGATGCCCTGTTCTGCCTGTAAGTTGACAGTGACATACGCCATCGCCAGCCCCATCGCCGCCCCGACAAGCAAGGCGGCAAGCATACCGAGCCACAGATTCCCCGTTGTCAGCGAAACGTAGAAAGCCGCGAATGCCCCCAGGAGCATCTGACCCTCCACCCCGAGATTCAACACGCCGCTCCGCTGGCTGAAGGTTTCCCCGATTGCTGCATATAAATAAGGCGTCGCAAGGCGAATCCCGGAGGCAAGAATGCCGATCAAGACAGTCATCGAAAAGAGATCTGAGATCATGCGATTGTCTCCGCTGGTTTGATTGTTTCGTCCGGTGGTGATCCTTCCTCATGCCCTGCGACCGAGAGCCTGCGTTTTTGTCTCCTGCGCCTCCAGATCTCACTGCTGACCACAAAGACCACCACCAATCCATTGAGGGCGATGACCAGCGCCGAAGGCACCTGCACCATGCGCTGCATCTTGTTGGCGCCCACAAGAAGCGCGCCAAATAGAATCGAAGCCGGGATGGAAATGATCGGATGCAACTGCCCGAACAACGCCGCGACAATGCCGTTGAACCCGGCGCTCCCGGTAAAACCAGATGCCGAGCCATCGGTGATCATGCGATAATTCACACCATAGACTTGTGTCGCCCCCGCGAGACCGGCAAATGCCCCGCTCAATAACAATGACAGGACCATGTATCGTTGGATCTTGATCCCTGCATAGCGCGAGGCGTGCGGGTTCTGCCCCACCGCGCGAATACGATAACCCAGAGTCGTCCGCCACAATAATATGTACACAAGAATGGCAAGAATGACCGCGATCAACGCGCCGAGATGCAACCGGGTGGGGATCAACCGCGGCAGTTGGAAAGCATCGATCAAGCGAGCGGTCTGTGGGATCTTTGATGCGACCTCCGCTTGCGAAGGATCGATCATGGGTCCACGAAGAAGGAAATTCATCAACTGCACAGCGATGGCATTCATCATCACCGTGCTCAGGATTTCATTGACGCGGAAATACGCCTTGAGGAAGCCCGGAATTCCACCCCAGATCGCCCCGCCCACAAAGCCTGCCAGGAGTGCAAGTGTGATCGCAACCCAGCCGGGCAGGTCGGTGAAGGTTAGTCCCACCCATGTGGCGAAGATAGCACCGATGATCATCTGCCCCTCGCCGCCGATGTTGATCACATCCCCGCGGAATGAGATGCAGATGCCGATCGCCACAAGCAATAACGGCGTGGCTTTGACCAGCGTCTCGGCAAAGGCATTGGAGCTACCGAATGCACCATCCCACAAAGCCGCATATGCTTCAATGGGATTTACCTTCAGGAATAACAGCATGATGGCGCCCAGAATCAACGCCGCCAGCGTGGCAAACACCGGCAGGAGCGCATCAATCAATCGAGAAACCCAATCGCTTTGAAGAAGCTTTTTCATGGCCGGTCAGGTCACTCCCATTCCTTATAGTATACGGAAAGCCCTGCTAAGATGTCAGACAATTTGTAACCGAATTCTCATGATAGTTATCTGGATTCCCCACATTTATTCACTATTCCCCTCTCCCAACTAGCATACACGCTAGAAGAGATTTCAGCAACAATTACGTATCAAAAAACCCCAGGGTTTGAAGCCAAGGGGATTTTGAGGAAGAAACTTTCATGCAAATAAACTCAATCCCTCTCGAACGTGACACCCAGCGCGGCAGGCGGTGAAGCGCGCAGGGCGCGGAAAGCGCGAGTGAAGAATCGCCGGGCTGATTCGGGCATTGCCGCGAGCGTGCGCTCCACCCATTCTGCGTCGCCGATGTTGACGAGCAGGAGAGTTAAAATCATCAGCGGGAAGGGCGCGACCTGCAACACCTGCGAAGGGATATTCGGCAGACTCGGTTGAAGCACAAGTCCAATCCACTGTAACAAGCCAATTAAATACGCGCCGAACGCCGCGCGCAACGGGTTCCACCCGCCAAAAATGGTGATCGATAATGCGATCCAGCCGAAACCGTCCAAACCGGAGATTGTCCCGTTCCAACCAGCTTTCACGCTCAATGAATACGTCGGTCCCGCCAAGCCAATAATTGCTCCGCCGATAACTGTGTAAATGTAACGCATCAAGTTCACGTTCGCGCCGCGCACAAATGCCGAGGCGGGGCGTTCGCCGATGCCCTGCAACATCAAACCGGGGCGAGTGCGGAAGATCCACGCCCACGCGAGGAAGATCGCGAGGAAACTGAGATAGGTCATCACATCGTGGTGGAAGAATAATTGCCCAAGCACAGGGATTTGACTCAGCACGGGGAAATCCCACGCGGGGATGCGCGGTCCGCTCACGCCCATGTAGTTGTTACCGAGGAAATAAGCAAGGTCGCGGCACGTGAGGGCGAGCACGAATCCCACCGCCACTTGCGATTGCTTCAATGTGATGGAGGAGAACGCCACAACGAGCGCGACCAATGCGCCGATTGCCGCGCCGGTCAAAAACCCGGCGAGCAGGCTCTCCGTCCGGACCGAGGCGGCGAAACCTCCCATCGCGGAGAGGAGGATCGTCCCGTTCATCGAAAGGTTGATGACGCCGGCGCGTTCGGTGATCGTCTCGCCGATGACGGCAAAGATGATAGGCGCGGCGGCAAATAAAACACCTGCGAGTCCGGTCA
>DAOTZF010000043.1:0-9722 GCA_034434415.1 Anaerolineales bacterium
TGTTCCACCGAAAACGGACGATACAATCGCACGCGCAACGCGCCGACCTTTTCGCCTTGTGCGACGAGATGGTTCACCGTCGCTTCGGCTGTCTCGCCGCCCGAACCCATGATGACGACCACGCGTTCCGCTTCGGGGTGACCGACATAATCGAACAAGTGATATTGTCTTCCTGTCACTTGCGCGAACTTGTCCATTATCTCCTGCACGATGGCGGGAGTGGCGGCATAAAACGGATTCACCGTCTCACGCGCCTGGAAGTAAACATCCGGGTTCTGTGCGGTGCCGCGTAGGACCGGTCGCTCAGGGGTGAGGGCACGCGCCCGATGAGCGCGAATCAGGTCTCCGTCGAGAAGGAGGCGGAGTTCGTCATCTGTAAGATAAAAAATTTTGGCGACTTCGTGCGAGGTGCGGAATCCGTCGAAGAAATGCAGAACAGGTACACGTGATTTCAATGTGGACATCTGCGCGATGGCGGCGAAGTCGTGCGCTTCCTGAACTGAGCCGCTTGATAGCAATGTCCAACCTGTTTGACGGACAGCCATTACATCTTGATGATCGCCGAAGATGGAAAGCCCTTGCGCGGCAATGGAACGCGCCGCCACGTGAAAGACCGCGCTCGTGAGTTCGCCCGCGATCTTGTACATGTTCGGAATCATCAACAGTAATCCCTGCGAGGCGGTGAAGGTGGTGGTGAGCGCGCCCGTTTGCAAAGCACCGTGGACCGCGCCTGCCGCGCCGCCTTCGGATTGCATCTCGATCACGAGCGGGACTGTGCCCCACAGATTCGGTTTGCCTTTTGCCGACCACTCATCAGCGAATTCGCCCATGGCAGAGGAGGGTGTGATGGGGTAGATGGCAATGACTTCACTCAACCGGTGTGCGACCGATGCAGTGGCTTCGTTGCCGTCCATCATCATGACTGGTTTTTTGTCCATGCTTGCTCCTTGAGGAACGGGCGTACGCCCGGATTTATCCATTTATGAGTGTATCCCTTGTAGGTTGCAACTGTTAGTTATGAATGACTTAAGCCCGTGTGCCTGTTGTCACATTTCGGATAAAAATAGGCGAAATTTGAGTGACTAGGGATGGACTTTTGTGTTTTATCTGTCATACTCGAGGAACTATATGCCTGCATTCAAGCAACTCTTCTGGAAACACTGGTATCAATATCTCACGCATCGCATCGGTAACGCCCCAGTCACTTTTTTGAATTACGGCTTTTGGCCGCCTGAAGGTGAGACGGTAAAACTCCAGCCTGAAGATGAGATCAACCGCGCCGCGATCCAACTGTACCACCACGTCGCCAGCGGTGACGATCTTGCTGGCAAAAATGTACTTGAGGTCAGTTGCGGGCACGGCGGGGGAGCATCGTTCGTCACGCGTTATCACAAACCGAAAACATACACGGCGATTGACCAGAATCGAAACGCGATCGAATACAACCGAAAGACGCACGGCGCGCTCGGTATCGACTTCCGCACCGGCGACGCACAAGCGCTCGACTTCCCCGAGAATCATTTCGACGCGGTCATCAATGTAGAAGCCTCGCACTGTTACCCGCGTCAGGAAGCGTTCTTCCAATCGGTCTATCGCGTCCTGCGCTGCGGCGGAAAATTCCTGTACGCCGATTTCCGCACACCGGCGGATATTCCACAAGTTGAACGCAACGTCCAACAGACGGGCTTCAAGATCAAATCGCATGTCGATATCACCACACACGTTCTGCGCGCGCTGACTCGCAACAGCAAATGGTACCGCGAACTCGCGCATACGTTCGCGCCGCGCATCCTGCATCCGTTTGTCGAAATGTTCGCGGCTGTGGAGGGATCGTGGGTCTATAACAATTTTGTCAACCGCGATTACATCTACTTTTCGTATTGCCTCGTCAAAGCGGATTGACGGTTCATACGTCCATTTCGGTTGCCTCGCCAGCGTTGGCAATTCTCACGCCTTGACATATTGTGTAATGTGTCACCCTGAGTGATAACGAAGGGTCTCGCCGCTCTGCGGCGGGATTCTTCGGTCGCTTCGCTCCCTCAGAATGACACGGGGATTATCCTTGACATCCTCCCGTTTCCGCAGATAATAAAGCCAACAGGCGACCCCAATTAAAGGCTGGGACAGAGGAAAGTAGACTGGCGAAGGTTGTTAGAGAGGCGCGAGGCATCGGCTGAAACCCGCGCTCAACCGAAACCAGTTGAAGTTCCCTCTCGAGCCGTTCGTGTGAAGGCGTGTCACGTTTCAAGTGTCATGTTGGTAGTGCGAACCGTATTCTCAACGTTATTTGAGAAGCCGATGTTGGTCGGCACAAAGCGAATCGTTCTTGATGAAGGATGATTAACTTGGGTGGTACCGCGGGAAATTTCCCTCCCGTCCCATTGTGTGGACGGGAGGTTTTTGTTTGTTGAATGACGATAATCGAAATTCGATATTCGAAAATCGATGAACGAATATCGAATACCGGAGGTTGATATGTTAGATAAATTAAACGAAATCGAAAAATCCGCGCTGGAGTCACTTCAATCGGTGACGGATCAAGCCGCGCTCGAAGCGTGGCGTGTGTCGAACCTTGGGCGCAGTTCGCCGTTGATGACCGTCTTCGCGGAGTTGGGAAAACTCTCGAAGGAGGAGCGACCGGCTGTAGGTCAGGCCGCGAACCGGGTGAAAGTGGCATTGGAGTCCGCGCTGGAGGAGCGAACCAAAGTTGTGAAAGAAGCGTCGCTGGCAAAGTCGCTTGAAGAAGACGCGCTGGACGTCACGTTACCGGGGCGCGGAATCCATGTGGGGCGCTTACACCCGTCCACGCAACAATTGCGAAAAGTGATGAGCATTCTCGCGGACATGGGTTTTCAGGTGTACACCTCGCGTGAAGTGGAAACAGACGAATACAACTTCCAGTTATTGAACTTCCCGCCGAACCATCCAGCACGCGATATGCAGGATACATTCTTCATCCAAGCCGAGGGACGCGGCGATAATCCGATACTGTTACGGACTCACACTTCGCCGGGGCAAATCCACGCCATGCGCGAGTACGCGGCGATGAACCCTGAAAACCCGCCGCCGATCCGCATCGCGCTGCCGGGGATGTGTTTCCGTTATGAGCAGATCACTGCGCGTTCGGAGATCCAGTTCAATCAAGTGGAGGGACTCGTTGTTGGAGAGAACATCACGCTCGCGGACTTGAAAGGCACGTTGACCGATTTTGCCCATCGCATGTTCGGGCAGAGTGCGCGTACGCGTTTCCGCGCGGCGTACTTTCCATTCACGGAACCTTCCGCTGAATTGGACGTGGAGTGTTTTGTGTGTGGCGGCAAGGGTTGCTCTGTTTGCAAAAATTCGGGCTGGCTCGAAATTCTTGGCTGCGGCATGGTGCATCCTGTCGTATTGCAGAACGGCGGCTATGACCCGGCTCGCTATTCGGGCTTTGCATGGGGCATGGGTCCCGAACGTCAGTTGATGCTGCGTTACAAGATCGACGATATCCGCTATTTCTGGGGTAATGACCTCAGGTTTTTGGAGCAGTTTTAAAGACGATATTTGAGATTAGATAATTCGATATTCGATGATTGGAGAAATCAGAAGATGAGCGTGAGTGGATTGGAGAAGTTGGATGTGTGGTGCCGGGCGAGGGATTTCGCTGTTCGCGTGCATAAGGAAATGCTACCGTTACTTCCTGCAGAGGAAAAATATGTTCTGGCTCAGCAACTTCGCCGTTCATCTCAAAGCATCCCTGCGAATATTGCTGAGGGTCACGGAAGATTTTACTTTCAGGATAATGTCAGATTTTGTTATATCGCCCGCGGCTCGCTTGAAGAATCTTTGAGTCACATAGTTCATGCCTATGGAGTCGGTTACATTTCTGATGACATTTACAAAAATCTTGTCTCGGAAGGAGAAAATCTGAATCGGTTGATAAACGGGTATATTGGTTTTCTGAAAAAGAGTAAACAGGGAGCTAATGAACCTGGCGCAAACTACGCCATTCATGATTTGTCCTCCACTTACATCATCGAAGAGGATGCTTCACAATCCTCAATAACGAATATCGAATAACTACTATCGAACTCCGAAGGAGTATTTATGAAGATACCTATATCTTGGCTGAAAGACTATATCGACCTCGACGGGCTCTCCATTGAAGATATCGCCCGAAAGTTGACGCTCGCCGGGCTCGAAGTGGATGAGATCAAATACGCAGGCTTGCCAATGCCTGATAATACTGCATCTGGTATGCATTCCAGTGAGCGGCATGAATTCAAGACCAGCGGCATTGCATGGGATCGTGAGAAACTCGTCGTGGCAGAGATCCGCGAGGTGATGCCGCATCCCAACGCGGACAGGCTCACATTGCTCGATCTGTTCGACGGCAAAGAAAATCAAACCGTGCTGACCGGCGCGCCTAATATCTTCCACTTGAAAGGGACAGGCAAACTCGCCAAGCCGATCAAAGCCGCGTATGCCAAAGAAGGGACGACCCTCTACGACGGTCACGCGGAGGGATTGCAGTTGATGACCCTCAAGCGGACGAAAATTCGCGGCGTCGAATCCTATTCGATGGTTTGCTCCGAAAAGGAACTTGGCATCTCCGAGGAGCATGAGGGCATCATCCTGCTCGATGACGATGCTCCTGTGGGCATGCCGCTTGCCGATTACATGGGCGACGCGGTACTGGATATTTCAATCGTGCCGAACATGGCGCGCAACGCGAGCGTGCTGGGTGTGGCGCGTGAACTCGCCGCGTTGACCGGGCGTGAACTCAAAAAACCGACCATAGACCGCAGACCAAAGACCGTCCGCCGTCCATCGTCAACGGTCAAAGAACCAGACATCAACGAATTGGTTTCAATTGACATCACCGATCCCGAACTCAACCCGCGCTTTGTGGCTGGGTTGATACGCGACATCGAGATCAAGCCGAGTCCGTATCACATTCAACGCAGATTGCGTCTAGCTGGGATGCGTCCCATTAACAACATTGTGGATGCGACCAACTATGCCATGCTTGATCTGGGTCAACCTTTACATGCGTTCGACTATGATGTATTGAAGTCGAGGGCGGGGAAGAAGAATGTCAGAATCATCACGCGCTCTGCCAAAGATGGTGAAAAACTCACCACGCTCGATGGTACGGAGCGCACACTGACTTCGGCTAACGTCCTTGTTTGCGACGAGAATGGCTCGCTTGCATTGGCAGGCGTCATGGGGGGTGCCGAGTCGGAAGTCACAGAAAAGACGCGCAACGTCCTGCTCGAAGGTGCGGCGTGGAACTTCATCAACATCCGCAAAACGGCGAAACAACATAACCTGCCGTCCGAGGCGTCGTTCCGCTTTTCGCGCAGCGTGCATCCCGCCATGGCTGAACAGGGCGTGAGGCGCGGACTGCAATTCATGGCGGAGTGGTCAGGCGGGATCATCGTGCCCGGGCTCGTGGATGAATATCCGCTCAAGCCGAAAGACCCGACCATCACCGTCACGCCAAAAGATGTGAAGCGTTTGCTCGGGATCGAACTCACGGCAAAACAAATCGCCGAATTACTCACGCGTCTCGAATTCAAATGCACCGTTGAGAAAAATGTTGTCAAAGCAAAGACGCCGCCGCATCGTCTCGATATTGGCGAAGATGCGATCGGTCTCGCAGATGTGCTCGAGGAAATTGCACGCGTCTATGGCTATGATCGCATCCCCGAAACGCGCATGTCCGATTCGCTTCCGCCACAAATAGGTAACCCCAAACACGAATGGGAGGAGCGTGTTCGAGATATCCTCATCACGCTCGGTTTGCAGGAAGTAGTGAGTTATCGCATGACCTCGCCCGAACGCGAATACCGCCTGGTTGCACACGAGGAGTATGTCGTACTCGCGAATCCGATCGCGCCTGAGCGAAGCGTTATGCGGCGCAGTCTGCTCGCCTCTGTTCTTGAAAATGCAGAGAAAAATTCACGCGATGAATCTGTTTCGCTCTTCGAGATCGGTCCGGTCTTTGTGCCTGTGAAAAATGATGTTCCCAACGAGCCGCGAAAACTTGCCGTGGTAATGACCGGGACTCGTCTCGCCTCCGCGTGGGATGTGAAGGACTCTCCTACGCTGGATTTCTACGACATGAAAGGACGCATCGAGCTCCTGTTGAGCGGACTACGCCTTAGCGGCGTTTCCTACACCCCGGCAGAATCAACATCGTTCCTGCATCCCGGCAAAGCGGCTGAGGTCAAAGTGAACGGACAAACCGTCGGCGTATTCGGCGAGTTGCATCCGCTGGTGAAAGATAAATATGATGTTGGAATTTCTCCAGTTATCGTCGCTGAGTTTGATTTGGATGCCTTGCGCGACGCAACCCCGACCTATGGCATCATCCCCGTCTCAGAGTTCCCGCCGGTGTTCGAGGATATCGCGGTTATTGTGGATGAGTCAGTGGCGGCATCACGTGTCGAGGAGTTGATCAGGCAGACTGGCGGAAAGACCGTCACGAATGTCCGCTTGTTCGATGTCTATCGCGGGGAACAGGTCGGCGCCGGGAAAAAGTCGCTGGCGTACAGCCTCACATATCAATCGGAAAAGACGATGACCGACGCCGAAGCCGCGGCGATCCGTACGAAGATCGTGAAGCGGCTGGAGAGTGAAGTACGGGCGAAGTTGAGGAGTTAAAAAAACAACGGCGACCAAAAATGGTCGCCGTTGTTTTTATTTTACTACGATGGTCAAGGTCATTGGGCAGAAGTAAACGTTGTCAACATTCAACGCCCATTGGGTTGTGTAAGTGCCTCGGTCTTTGAACGCTTCCATATCCACAGTTAGAAAAACGTTCTTTCCGGTTTCAGCGCCCTTCGGGATACTATAGGATGCCACCTTGTGCAGTTTGGCGCCGCTGTAGAATACGTAATCCATGGTGGCGCGGTACCAGGTCTCTTTGCCGATGTTCTTGACACCCCATTTGGCTTCGAAATCGGTCCGCGGGGCGATCACGGTGTTGTTCGCTGGCTCCGTGCTGAACACATTGCATCCATATTTGGAACTGCTTGTGCCGCTGGCAAGCCCAGAAAGCGTGGCTGTACCCGGAACGCCCAAGCCCGGCAGGATAAAAACGAAAGTGATGGTGGGGGATGGAGACGTTGTTTCTGTAAAAGTGGGCTTGGGCGTCGCCGATGGTGTTTCAGTTGCCGGTGCTGCCACTGCGGTTTGTGTGGATGCGGCGTCCGCCGTCTGAACGATATAGGTGTTGATCGCGCCGGGAGCAAGTGTGGGAAATGGAGTACCAGCCGTTGGAAGGCAAGCCATCACCAACGCCAATGCTCCCAGCCAGATCAACAGTTTATTTCGATGCATACTGCCTTTGCTCAACAACTCCCGGCTTGTTTCATTCGACGACGATCGCGATGTAGGGATAGCACATTTCGCCTTCCACGATCCAGGTCATTACATGCTTTCCCTTTGCCACGGGGGCAACGGCATCGATGATGATCGTTACGGAGTCGCCTGGTTTGAGATCTTTTCCAAATTCGCGGAAGGTATCGGTCGGGTCTTTCATGAGCACCGTGCCGCTGAAGTATTTGATATCGTGTTTTGCGGGGATGGTCTTTTTGCCAGTGTTGACGATTGTCCATTTGATATCGAACTCGTCGCCTTTTTTGAACACGGTCAGGTCGCGCGGTCGATTGTTGACGGGTGTGCAATCATAATCAGGTTGGATCACAACACCGCCTCCGCCACCTCCGCCTCCACCACCACTCACTACGAGCGTCGCTGTCGGCGGGACGATCACGAACGGCGTCGCGGATGGGATGAGAGGGGTCGGGGAGGGAGGTGCAACCTCGGTCTGCGTTGGAAGCGTGGTGTTTGTTGCTATGGGCTGCGCGGCTTCCGTCTGCGCCTGCGCCGCGGAGATGGTCAATGCGACCGAAGTCGCAACTTGATTGGCGACCTCCTGTGGATCTACAGTAGCGGGCGGTTGCGGGAGGCACGCGCTGATCAAGAAGAGGATGCTGAACGCGGTGAATAGGATTCGTTTCGTGTGGTTTAACATGCTTTTACTCCTTCGTTTGCTTATTTCTCATTGGGGGTCGACGTGCCGTCGCCGATGCCGAGAGGCTGCCATTTCTTTTCATCTTTGAGGCGGTGCTGGATTCCGTGACGATCATGTGTTTCGTCAAAGCCCTCGGGCTTGATGAACATTTCACTGCCGTCAAGCAGGCCATGAACACCGGCTTGACCCGGCTCCATGCGTTTGTCACCTTTGAACTTTGCCGCGTCGCTGGGCATGTAATCTGTGGGCTCCTCGTAGGTGGTGATGTAGCCCTCGTAGTTGCGCAGGATGATCTTGTGATCGGACATGCTGATCAGGTAATTCGGCATAACGGGGATCTTTCCACCGCCGCCTGGCGCGTCGACGATGTATTGCGGGACGGCATAACCGGAAGTGTGACCGCGCAAGCCTTCCATGATCTCGATTCCTTTCGCGACGGGGGTGCGGAAGTGCCCGGCTCCTTCGACCAAGTCGCATTGATAGAGGTAGTACGGACGCACGCGGATGCGGACGAGGTCCTGCACGAGTTTGCGCTGGATGTGCACGTTGTCGTTGACACCAGCGAGAAGGACAGCCTGGTTGCCCAACGGGATGCCAGCCCTCGTTAAACGGTCACAGGCTTCAGCGAGTTCCTTCGTAATTTCATTTGAGTGATTGACGTGGATGTTGAGCCACAACGGGTGATATTTTGCCAGCATGTCACACAACTCCTGTGTGACGCGCATGGGCATGAAGACCGGCACGCGCGAACCAATGCGGACGATCTCGATGTGCGGGATCTCGCGCAGGCGGCTGAGGATCTCTTCGAGGATTTTCGGTGCGAGCACAAGCGGGTCGCCACCGGAGAGCAACACGTCGCGCACTTGCGGTGTGCGCTTGAGGTATTCGATTTGCATTTCGAATTCCTGCCGTGAGAAGGTCTGCCCCGGGTCGCCGACGATGCGCGAGCGCGTGCAATACCGGCAATACGACGCGCACTGCGTGGTCACCAGCATGAGGACCCGGTCCGGGTAGCGGTGAACCAGCCCGGGAACCGGAGAGTGGCGGTCTTCCGCTAGCGAATCTTCCATCATCGCAGTGAAGGATTGCATCTCCTCCGCCAGGGGGATCACCTGCTTACGGGTCGGGTCGTCGGGGTCGTTCGGGTCGATCAATGATATGAAGTATGGCGTGATGTCAACGCGGAACAAGCCTTGTGTTTGCAAGGCTTTGCGTTCCGAGTCGGTGAGAGGCAGTACTTTTTCAAACTCCTCCACCGTGTTCATGCGATGGCTGAGCTGCCAACGCCAATCGTTCCACTTTTCATCGGGAACGTCGGCATAGATGGGTGCTCGTTTTGAAACAAATGGTTCGGGCATGGAATTTTCCTCCGAGGTAAAGGTTGGATTCGAATCAAGCAGACGCGTCATTCGAACGCGACGGAGGATCGTGGTCGGGTCTGAAAAACCCGGCGTTATGCACACATGTGACCATAGTGAATTGATTGTACGGGCAAACAAAAATAGGGTCAATGTCCCTTTGGGTGGTTTTGGGTGGAACCGTTCATCAACAAACGGTGTATAAAGGATGAAATCGAACCTCTGCAGAGGCATGATTGGATGAACCTACATTAATTCGACGCGCCGCAAGCGGCGACGCGGCGGCTTGGGAACCGCTGGTGCTGGCGCACCAGCAGGCGGTGTTCCGGCTTGCCTACCTG
>DAOTZF010000044.1:0-7613 GCA_034434415.1 Anaerolineales bacterium
AACGTGTATAATTCGCCCATCTCAAATTCGGAGAAAACTTGTGCGTCAACGATTCGTCATCTTTGTTGTTCTGATCGCAATCATATTAACCGCTTGTGGAAGCAACGAACCTTCTGTCACTTCCACGCCGCTTCCTAGCGAGACTCCCCTCGTCCCACCCACGCTCACATCCACGCCGACGATCCCACTGGTGATTCTCATCCTGCCTGCCGACCTCGATCCCGAAGCGTCGAATCTCTACCAAAAAACCGTCTACGATCTGGCGCAGGCTTCCGGCATGCGCTTCCAAGTTCGAAATTCGATGACTCCAGAAGAATTGGCAGAACCCGGTTTACAGATCGTAGTCGCATTCCCACCGGACCCGGGCATTGCCGCGCTTGCCGCCGCTGCGCCCAATGTCCAATTCCTGGCGATCAAAATCCCCGGCGTTAGTGCCGCAGGGAATGTAAGTGCGCTTGGCGATAATTCACAAACGGATATCACCGCGTTTCTTGCGGGTTACACCGCCGCCATGATCACCGATGAATATCACATCGGCATGATGATGCCGAAGGATGACCCGGACGCGCAACGCGCCGCCGCGGCGTTCCGCAACGGAATGATCTATTATTGCGGTTTATGCAGAGTGATCTTTTTCCCCGCGTTTTGCCTCGTCGAAAATCTGCAATCTTGTTATCCACAATACATTGACATTCCATCGGATGAAGACCCGGCGCGCTATGGTCCGTACGCCGATTACCTGATCCTTCAAAGAGATGTGGATACTATTTTTGTTCACCCGGGCGTTGCCGAGCCGGACTTATTGACGTACATCGGAACAACCGGCGTTTCGCTCATCGGCACCTTTTTGCCGGAAGAACGCCCCGGCGGATGGGTGATGACGATTCAACCAGATGTGATCAAAGCGATTCAAAATGCGTGGCCTCAATTGATGGCAGGGGAGGGCGGCCTCTCGGTTCAATCTCCTTTGGGCTTAAGTGACATTGACCCCACCCTTCTCCCCCCCGGAAAACAGCGCCTCGTGCAGGAAACCCTCGATAATTTGCAAAACGGATTGATCTTTACCGGTTCGACTCCCTGAGTTAATCCAAAACCCTCGTGAATTTCACGAGGGTTTTGGATTCGAAGGAGGAGAAAAGAAATGAAACATCACGTGGATGCATTGATTTTCATCGAGGAAAACTTCCCGCGGCGTTGACCATGCCCAAGCCATGCCATCGCCTTGATCACAAGGACAGCAGGATTGACAGGTTTCATCAGGTATTCATCCGCAACGGTTTCGTTGGCTTCGAAGGCGAGTTGGGCGGTGTTCGCAGACACTAACAGGAGGATGGGACCGGTGCTTGCATTGCGCAAGCCGTTCAATAATTCCATCCGTTCGCTTTTGGTGATCTGCATATCCACGAGCATTAACGAAGGCGCCACCAAACGTGCGGTTTGCAGAGCCGTCCGCACGGACGCTTCGGAAAGGACGATGCAATTCTGCTGGCTAAACAGGGAGTCGCACGCGGCAATCATGTTCGGCTCGTCTGAAACGATGAGCACAGTGTGAAGGGGAACGGTGTCAGATTCGGTCTTCCAGGCTACCATGATGGGTCTCGCATTCTGATAACTTGACGGGAAAGAAGTCGCCGTGTTACACTCGTTGCGTACAAAATTCCAAAGAAAGGAGGCGCACGACCATGGCAATGAACATCGCAATATTGACCAAATCCATTCCCGCCGCCAAAGGTGGTGTTGGTTTTGTTCCTTATCGAAGTGCGCCTGCCCCTCGTTAATTTACGCGAAACGTGATTGACAGCCGCGGTGCACTCGCCCGTGGCTGTTTTATTTTGTAAGCACCGAGCCATGGGCAACTGCCTGTGGCTTTTTAAATGTGAGGAAAGAGTCTATGAAAATGCGAGCCTATCGAGGTTTGAGCGACCTGGAAGACATGCTCAATTTGCTGTCGAAGGGATGCGAGGCAGACAACGGCACCTATTACGTCCATCGCGGCGATGTGCTGTGGTGGTTGTTTTACAACGATGACATCGCGCAAGAGTGGCAGTCTCGCATTCGGTTGTGGCTCGAAGCAGACGAATTGATCGGTTGGGCATTGCTCTCGCCTGGCGAAGACGCTTTCGATGTGTTTACCCTGCCCGGTTTGCGAAACAGTCCGCGCGAACGCGAAATGTTGGCATGGGCTGTCGATCAGATGGCTTCCCTTGACGAGTTGAACAACGTCTGGGTTGCCGAAGGTGACGAAGTGCGGATTCGCTGGTTCGAAGAAAACGGATTTACCGTTCAGCCGGACCACTTCGTTCATTTTAGACAATCGTTGGCGCGTCCGGTGGATGTATCACCGCTGCCCGAAGGTTTCAGCGTGCGGACCTCGCGCGGCACCGAAGAGGATGCGCGCTTGAGAGCCGCTTGCTCGCATGCCGCGTTCCGATCGGCCAAGCCGTTCGAGGAATACTGGCTCAGAACGCTTCGTTTCACACAATCGCCGGTATATGTACCCGAGTATGAGATCTTCGTCATGTCGCCTGATAATGAGGTCGCCGCGTTTTGTATCGTATGGACGGACGAATTGAACAAACTCGGTCATTTTGAGCCGGTGGCGACCCACCCGAAATATCAGCGGAGAGGCTTGGGGAGGAGCCTGCTTTACGAAGGCTTGCGCAGGCTCAAGTTCGAGGGAATGACCGAAGCGGATGTCTGCGCGGACCACGATAACGAAGCCGCGCACCGTTTGTATGAATCGGTCGGCTTTCGAAGATCCAAAAGGTTATTGACCTACAGAAAAAGAGGAAAACATGAATACAACGCTTGAACGACAATCCATTCTCCCGCTCCCTGCGGGCTACACCGCGCGCGGCGGAAGCATCGACGATTATAGGATCGCTTTCGATCTGCTGAATATCCACTCGCAACATTTGAACGGGAGGAACGACCTGAACGACGCGGAGTTGATCCGGCTCGACTGGTTGAATGGAGGCTTCAACCCGGAGACCGACCTGCACATGGTCTTCGCGGCGGACGGTTCGCTCGCCGCCTTTGCAGAATGCTGGTTGAATTCAGAACCGCCTGTGCACCCATGGATCTTTGGATGTGTGCACCCCGATCATTGGGGCAGGGGTATCGGGGGACACATCGTTACATGGGCGGAGGATCATGCGCGTCTCGCCCTCGACAAGTGCGCGCCTGAGTTGCGCGTGGCGCCGCGCTCCGGCACTGAGGCGCACAATGAAAAAGGCATTGCCCTGTTTGAAGGACTGGGATGGAAACACATCCGTTCGTTCTATCGCATGGTCACAGATTTGGATTCGCCCCCGGTTATTCCACAATTGCCGGATGGAATCATCATCCGCCCGTTCGACCCCGAAACAGAGCTCGAAGAGATCTATCGCACATTTGTAGACTCTTTCAAAGACCACTTCGGATTTGTGGAACAGCCATTTGAAAAAGGCTTTGCTGATTACAAACATAACATGGTCGAGGAACCGGGCTACACGCCTGAGATGTGGTACGTGGCGATGGATGGTAACCAAATGGCTGGCATCTGCATTTGCCGCCGGGACGACTCTGAAGATTCTGAATCGGGTTGGGTGAGCGAATTGGGTGTGCGCCGCGAATGGCGCAAACGCGGACTCGGTTATGCCTTGCTCAAACATGCCTTTGCCGCGTTCCAAGCAGACGGCAAGAAACGCGCAGGCTTGGGTGTGGATGCGAGCAGTCTCACCGGGGCGCTGAAGTTGTATGAGCGCGCGGGTATGCGCGTCCAGCGCCAGTTCAATCAGTATGAAAAGGAATTTCGTCCGGGCAGGGAATTGGCTGTAGAATCGTTATAGACTATACTCAATAAAAGATTGTAGCCACAGAGACCACGGAGCTAAAGAGAATATCTCAAAGGTCTCTGTGCGCTCTGTGGCTAAGTAACATAAAAGTTTGATCATAGAGGAGACGCCGTGAACATCAAATGTTCGTTTTGCCAAACCCCTTATACCCTCAGCCGCGTGGAAATGCTCGATGCCCTGCAGGAACTGGATGCGCAGAAACTGAGCCACTACGACGCGCATTGTCCGCGGTGCCGGCGCGCCACGCGCGTCGAACGCAAGCGGATGGAGATTTTCTTCCCGAACTGGCGCGAGGCGTTGAAACAATTCGAAGCGGAGATGAAAGCTCACCCGCAGCACGAAGCGCCTCTTCCCAGGCCGGAAGCTGTCGCGGTTGCCCCGGCGGAATCCAAGCCGGTGCAGGCTCCGGCAAAAGATAATCCTGCCAAAGAGAGTCCCCCAAAGGCAAAGCCCGCCTCACAAACGAAGGCAACAGCCGGAAAATCCACCGGCAAGAAGCCTGCCGCAAAGAAAAAATGACCATCCGCGCTGTGTTCTTTGATCTGGGCGGAGTCATCGTCCGCACCGAATATCAGGCTCCGCGACAAAGGCTCGCGGAGCAATTCGGTATGGATTATGAAGATATCGAAAAAGTCGTTTTCGGCGGCGGACCAAATGGATCTTCAGCGCGTGCCTCGGTGGGAGAGATCTCGGAAGAGGAACATTGGCAGAACGTGATGAAAGTTCTCAAACTGCCCGCCGCTGAAGCCGAACGCGTCAAACGCGAATTTTTCGGGGGTGATGTGATCGACCGATCCCTGCTGGAGTTTTTGCGATCTCTCAAGCCGGAGTACAAAGTGGGCGCGATCAGCAACGCGTGGAGCGGGTTGCGCAAGTTCATGGAACGCGAAAAATTTGCCGACGTGTTCGACGCCATCATCATCTCGGCGGAGGTCGGCGCGGCGAAACCATCCGAGAAGATCTATCGCATCGCGTTGGAGCAATTTCAAGTGAAGCCTAAAGAAGCGGTGTTTGTGGACGACTTCATCGAAAACATCGAAGCCTGTGAAAAACTTGGCATGAGGGGAATCCATTTCACCGATGCCGAATCTGCGTTGAAACAGCTGAAGACCATTCTCTAATCTCTTGAATCGTATCTCCCCATCCAGCGTTTATCTTTTCATTGAGTTTTCCGCGTCTGCCTGCTTCTCGATGATGTTCGTCGTCACCTCGTTGTACGAAGCGACCGTCGCGGGGCTCACACCGGTTCAACTCATTCTCGTCGGCACCGCACTTGAGATTTCTGCATTCGTTTTTGAAGTGCCGACGGGTATCGTCGCCGATGTTTTTTCGCGCAGGCTGTCCATCATCATCGGCTACGTGTTGATGGGTGTTGGTTTTCTCGTAGAGGGACTCTTCCCTGCATTCATTCCGATACTCCTTGCGCAAGTCATCTGGGGGTTGGGGTATACCTTCACCAGCGGCGCGACTCAGGCGTGGATCACGGACGAGATCGGCGAAGAGGATGCCAACAAACTTTTCCTGCGCGCCACGCGGGTCGGTTTGTACGCGTCCCTCCTCGGCATGGGGCTTGCCGTGCTGGTCGGGGCGGAGAACGTCGCGTTGCCGATTCTATTCGGGGCGGTGGGCGTGCTGTTGATCGGAGTGATTCTCGTCTTCATCATGCCCGAGAAAAATTTTCGCCCCACGCCGCGCGAAGACCGCAATACCTGGCAACACATGTGGCATACCTTCAAACAAGGCGCGGACGCGGTCCGTTCAAAACCGCGCTTGATGAGCATCGTCGGTGTTGGATTGTTCTACGGCATTTATAGTGAAGGCTTTGACCGCTTGTGGGTGAAACATTTGCTGGATAATTTCAATTTGCCGATTCTTTTCGGAAACAATCAGGTGACATTCTTTGCTGTCCTACGCGTGGCTGGTACGCTTCTAACTATCCTTGCAGTATATTTCGTCGAAAAACGTGTGGACTCGACCAGTCCGCTGGCGATCGGACGCGCCATGTTCATTGTGACAGGATTGATCTCTGTTGCCATGCTGGGGTTTGCCCTCTCGCCGCTTCTTCTCCTCAGCCTCAGCCTGTATCTCATTATCGACGCGTTGCGCGATGTTCGCATTCCTCTGCAAACCGCGTGGATCAATCAAAAACTGGATTCGAATGTACGGGCGACAGTCCATTCAATGTTCGGGCAGGTGGATGCCATTGGTCAAGTGGTGGGTGGACCTATCGTTGCGGCGATTGCCGCGTTCGGTTCGACTCTCGCTTCTCTTGTGACATCGAGCCTGCTTCTAACCCCTGCTCTCTTCTTCGTCAGCCGAGCGAACACCAAATCGGAGATAGGAGCAAATGGGAGTGCAGAAGCCATACCTTTCGATTAAGACATCGACTGCTCAATTTACTTTTGTCTCATGATTAACAACCTGATTACCCATTACATTCAACCGATGCGCACATTCAACCGAGATGCGCGCCTGTTCTTATGGATGACCGTCATCAACGGGATCATCTTCAGCGGCTGGCAATTGTTCTTCAATATTTTCATGCTCGAAAAGGGATTCGGTCGCGACTTTTTAGGTCTGGTCAATTCCATCCCGTCACTTTCGGGCCTCTTGTTGGGAATCGCCATCGGGCGCTTCTCTGACCGCATCGGCCGCAAGCCGGCTCTAATCCTCGGGATCGTGTGTACCAGTATCGCGTTGATCGGGCAGATCTCATTTCAACAGCCTGTGTTGATCATCGTAATGTCTGCCCTGGTGGGTGTATTCAACATGTTGATCATCGTGAGTATTTCGCCGCTCATGATGAAACTATCCACAGCGGAAAATCGCACACTGCTCTTCAGCCTCAGTTTTGGTTTGCAGACCCTCGCCGGCGCGTTCGGAAGCATGTTTGCGGGTCAATTGCCCGGGTTATTCGGCAGGTTGTTCAATGTTGGCGCGACCAGCGCGACCGCGTATCAGGCTGTGCTGATAACGACGATCCTGATCGGAACGACCGCTTTGATCCCGCTCGGATTGATGAACGAACCGAAAACGATTCCTCAACGGGATACGCGTCAGCCTCAGCCTGGTGAACGCCGACGCGGGCTCTCGTTCGGCTTGACGCGGTTGACCTTCAAACTCGCAACTCCGAATTTCCTGATCGGGTTTGGCGCGGCGATCCTGATTCCCTACATGAATGTCTTCTTCAAAGATCGGTTTTCAATTTCCGATTCGCTTTTGGGGATTCTCTTCAGCCTATCCTCTCTGTTCATCGGGATTGGGTCACTGATCGGACCCCGCCTCGTGGTGCGACTCGGCGGCAAGATTCGCACGGTGGCATTCACCCAGTTTTCGAGTGTGATCTTCATGCTCTTGATCGGGTTCGCACCTTCATTATGGGTTGCGGGGATTGCGTCGCTATTTCGCGCCGCGTTGATGAATATGTCTGCTCCGCTGTACAGTGCGTTCTGCATGGAACAGACGCCGGAAGGCGAGCAGGGATTGGTGAGCAGTGTCCTGAATATCGCCTGGAATGCCGGGTGGGCGGTGGGACCCTTCATCTCAGGGTTGGTTCAAGAGGCGTATGGTTTCACGCCGCTATTCATAACAACCACCGTTCTTTATCTCACCGCCATCGGTGTGATGTGGATGTTCTTTGGTAAATCGGAGGTACAGCCCCAACCGATCCCAGCATAAGGGGAGGGCTATCACCCTGCAGGGCGAAACGCTCAAATGATTCGATGGAGAACGTCACATGCGCGACCTGCGCGGTAAGTGATGCGCACTTCCCGCCGC
>DAOTZF010000045.1:0-3648 GCA_034434415.1 Anaerolineales bacterium
TCATCGCCCGCGACTTCGAGTTCCATACCTTGCATGTACGTGCGGATGACCGCGCGATACTGTGGATGCAAAGTAGGAGAGACGATCACCTTCTTGCGCTTGCCGCGATATTGCGCGTTCGCCAGATTCACCGCTTCGGCGGTGGCGGTCGCGCCGTCGTAGTGCGAGGCGTTGGATACATCCATGCCAGTCAATGCAGACATCAGCGATTGATATTCGAAAATGGCTTGCAACGTGCCCTGTGAAATTTCAGGCTGGTATGGGGTGTAAGCCGTATAGAATTCGCCGCGTCTGAGCATGTGGTCAACAACTGAAGGGATATAGTGGTTGTACATGCCCGCGCCGAGGAAGGAGATCAGGTCACTGCGCACGTTTTCATTGGCGTTGGCGATATCTGAAAGTTCTGCCATTGCCTCCATTTCTGTCCATGCAGGTGGCAGATCGAGTTTGGGGAAGCGATGTTTGGCGGGGATGGCGTCGAACAGGTCATCGAGCGATTTGACGCCGATGGTTGCCAGCATGGCATCGCGTTCTTTGGGGGAGATGGGGATGTAGGTCATACAAACTCCGTAGCTGTCAGCGTTCAGCTTTCAGTAGACTGACGGCTGAATGCTGAGAGCCGATGGCTGAATGCTAATGGCTTCTCTCTTCACAATACTTCTCATATGCGGCGGAGTCCATCACATCGCCAGCGGAACCGCCTTCGAGTTGGATCATCCATGCTGCGCCGAAGGGATCGGTGTTGATGGATTCGGGTTTGTCGGCGAGCCCTTTGTTCACCGCGGAAACCTTGCCCGAGGCGGGTGAATAAATTTCAGCGGATGCCTTCACCGACTCAACCGAAGCGATGGCTTTCCCTGCTTCGATGGTATCGCCCTCGTCTACGAGGATCTCGACGAAGACAATGTCGGAGAGTTGGTTTTGGGCATAGTCCGTGAGACCCACCTTTCCGCTCGCCGGGTCGAACCATTCGTCTGATTTTGCATATTTCAAATTCGAAGGGGTGTTCATGAGGTGTATCTCCTTTTGATGGTATTGGCGGTTAAAAGATAAAGGCGCACGAAATTCATCGCGCGCCTCTGTAATGTGACCTGAGAGATTCGCCCTTGTGGTCTCGATATGCTCTTCGCAACAAACGCTCAGAGCTACTCGACCAGCGGGCGTTACACCGTCGGTATCCCTCGCAGAGATTTTCTGCGGAGGATTTTCCAGAGTTGATTCGGATACAGGGTCCTTTTGCCTGAGAGTTTCATCTGGTTTCGCCAAATCCAGATTTGCACCTTCGGCGTCCCGCGATTCGCGGGATCTCTTCCCTGTTGCCCGTTCGATTGTGTGTCCATTGTATGTTCGTAGGGAGGGGAAGTCAAGGGAAATTGCCTCTTGACAAAACAGAACACTCGTTCTAAAATGTGGCATTGACATATTCCGATATAGGAATATAATGTGGTCATGGCGCGAACACCGACGACCCATGACCCTTTCAACGCCGTGGCTGAACCCAAGCGCCGGCAACTTATCCAGGCGATGGGCGCACAGGAACTCTCGGTCAATGAGATCGTTGAACTCATGGGGTGGAACCAGCCGATGGTGTCGAAACACCTCGGGGTGTTGAAACAGGTTGGGCTGGTGGAAGAGAGGCGTGTCGGTCGTCAACGGTTGTATCGGGTCAATGCTGAACGTCTCAGACCTATCTTCGATTGGGTCACACCTTTCGAGCAGATGTGGAGCGAACGGTTTAACCGTCTCGACAATGTTTTGGAAAACATGAAAAAGGAGAATTAATATGCCATCGAAAAACAAAACCATCATCACCGCCGAGCCCGGCAAACAGGAACTTTTCATCACGCGCGAATTCGACGCGCCGCGTGAACTGGTCTTCAAGGCTTATACCGATGAGATTATCTACGCTCAATGGCTCGGTCCCAATGGCCTCGAGACCTGGTTTGACGTATTTGAACCGGTCAGCGGCGGCAAATACAAGTTCACGCAAAAGGATAAGGATGGGAATCAATATTCCTTTCATGGCGTAACACATGAAGTGTTGTTGAACGAAAGAATCATCGGCACATTTGAATTCGATGGGCTGCCTGAAGCCGGACATGTGACACTCGAGACCACCCGATTTGAAGCGCTGCCGGGGAATCGCACCCGCGTCACGTCTCAATCTGTCTTTCAGTCTGTTTCTGACCGCGATGGCATGATGCAATCGGGGATGGAAAAAGGCGTCACCGAAGGGTATGAGCGCCTCGATGAGATTTTAGGAAAAATGTGAGAGGAAAAAAGATATGGCAAAAACCAATTTCTCCTCCATTGACGAGTACATTGCTGCCTGCCCCGAGCAATCACGGGAATATGTGCAGAAAATCCGCGAAATAGTACATGCTGCAGTGCCAAAAGCAAAAGAAAAGATCAGCTACCAGCTCGCATGTTTCGAGCTGGATGGTAAAAATTTGGTGCATTTTGCCGGATGGAAGAGTCATGTTTCGATGTACCCGATTCCCTCCGGCACCAAAGAGTTCACGAAAGAAATCTCCAAATACGCGGATGGAAAAGGCACGATCAAATTCCCGCTCGATAAACCGCTTCCGTTGAAGTTGATTCGGCAGGTTGTGAAGAATCGCGTCGTGGATAACCAAAAAATCGAAAAATCCAAATATGGCAAAAGAAAATAATAGGAGAAGCAATGAAAAAGATCACCCCGTTCTTATGGTTCGATACACAGGCAGAGGAGGCGATGAATTACTACGTCTCCATCTTCAAGAATTCGAAGGTTTTAGGTATCCAGCGCCAGGGCTCCGATGGACCTGTGTTCTCCGTCTCGTTTGAATTGGATGGGCAGGAGTTCATGGGCTTGAACGCGGGTCCGCGCTTCAAGTTCAACGAGTCCATTTCGTTCTTCGTCAATTGTGAAAATCAGAAGGAAGTGGACGAATATTGGAACAAACTCATTGCCGACGGCGGCGAAGAGTCGATGTGCGGCTGGTGCAGGGACAAGTTCGGCTTGTGGTGGCAGATCATCCCGAAGCAATTGGGCGAATTGATGGGAAACCCCGACCCTGAAAGATCCCAGCGAGTGATGCACGCCATGTTGAAAATGCAAAAGATCATCGTGGCAGATTTGGAAAAGGCATATCATCAGAAATAGACCGGTAATCCCTCAAGGTACAATTGAGTTATGGCAGAGACTCACTTTCTTGCGTTGTTGCGCGGTATCAACGTCGGTGGTAAGAACATCATCAAAATGGCAGACTTGAAAGTGTGCTTTGAAAGTTTGGGCTTGTCGGATGTCCTCACTTACATTCAAAGCGGCAATGTGTTATTCAAATCTGCTGAAAAGGATAAAGCCAAACTGACGAAGATAATCGAGGCAGGGCTTTCTACACGATTCCACTATGATGCTCGCCTCGTGATCGTGACTGGCAGGCAACTGAAACAAGCCGTGGAAGAAGCCCCGCGCGGGTTTGGCAAGGCTCCCGACAAATTCAGATACGACGTAATTTTTCTGAAAGAGCCACTGACTCCCAAAGAAGCGATGAAAAGTGTGAGCACAAAAGAAGGGGTTGACAACGCGTACGCGGGAAAAGATGTACTTTACTTTTCCCGTCTCATCAGCAAAGCTACGCAAAGTCACTTGACGCGCATCATTGG
>DAOTZF010000046.1:0-2528 GCA_034434415.1 Anaerolineales bacterium
CTGCAGAAGATCATCCGCGAATACACGCGTGAGGCGGGGGTTCGCAATCTCGAACGGAAGATCGGCGCAGTGTGCCGCAAAGTGGGCACGCGCATTGCTGAAGGCAAGTTGACCGAAGTGAAGATCGTACCCGATGTGGTCGAGGAATATCTTGACCATCCGATTTATTATGGCACCGAGGAACTCAACCGCAGGATTTCCATTCCGGGTGTTGTGCCGGGGCTGGCGTGGACACCGTATGGGGGCGATGTGCTGTTCGTGGAAGCCACGAGCATGCCGGGCGGCAAGGGATTCCAGGTCACCGGTTCCATCGGAAATGTGATGAACGAATCGGCGCGCGCGGCGTTGTCATTCGTGCGCTCACGCGCGAATCAGTTGGGACTCGAAGACCAATTCTTCGACAGGCACGATATTCACTTGCACATTCCTGCCGGGGCACAACCGAAAGATGGTCCCTCCGCCGGTGTGACGATGGCAACCGCGCTCGTTTCATTGGTTTCAGGCCGTAAGGTCAAGCCGAATGTTGGGATGACCGGTGAGATCACCTTGCGAGGACAGGTGCTGCCTATTGGCGGAGTCAAGGAAAAAGTCCTCGCCGCGCACCGCAACGGTTTGAAGACAGTCATCCTGCCCAAGCGTAACGAACTGGATGTGGACGATGTGCATGATGAGATCAAAGAATCGATGAAATTTATTTTTGTCGAAACGGTGGATGATGTGCTCTCCTCGGCGCTGGAAACCGGGCGGGTTCCGCCTGCGAAAAAAAACCATAAGAGTGAAAAGACAAAACGAAATGCCAAAAATACTTCTCGCCGAAGATGATCACACGATGATCGCGCTCCTTCAAACCCTCCTCAAGATGGAGGGGTTTGAAACCTCTGTTGCTGATGTGGATGCGGATATCCCAGCGGTCATTCTGCGTGAAAAACCCGATGTCGTTTTCATGGATGTCCATCTGGGTCAACATAGCGGCATGGAGGTGGTTGAGTCGATTCGCAAGGATCCGCAATTTGCTGATCTCCGGGTTGTCATGACCTCCGGGTTGAACGTCCGCGAGGAGTGCATACAGCGCGGCGCAAACGATTTTCTCCTCAAACCGTTCATGCCCGATGATTTAATTGCCTTGCTTCGGAACAATAACTCATGACTATTCGGGTTGGGATTCTGACCCTCTCTGACCGTTCCGCGCGCGGCGAGCGCGAGGACGCATCAGGACCTGCGCTTGCGCATCGCGTCGAAGTGGAGGGCTGGTCTGTCGTCAGGCAGTTGATCCTCCCTGACGATGAATCTGCCATCCGCGAAACATTATCCACTTGGTCAGACGCGAGTGATCTCGACGTTATCCTCACCACTGGCGGGAGCGGATTTTCCCCTCGTGACGTCACACCCGAAGCCACACGCGCGGTCATCGAGCGCGAAGCGCCCGGTTTGGCGGAGGCGATGCGCGCTGCCAGTCTCAAAATTACTCCACACGCCATGTTGTCGCGCATTGTTGCCGGCATCCGCCGACAAACTCTCATTGTCAATTTGCCGGGCAGCCCGAAAGGCGCCGTGGAAAATCTCGAAACCGTGATTTCTGTTCTACCTCATGCAATTCAGCTATTGCGCGACGATCCTGAATCCGAGAAGTCGCATTGATCTCCGCCCTTGATTTTCTTGTAGTATAATCCCGCCGCTTCACCAGAATTTCATCAATAAAGGAAAGTGTTCGCATGATTGACGTCAATGAATTACGAAAAGGGGTGACCTTCGAATTGGATGGCAACCTCTACAAAGTGCTGGATTACAGCCACAACAAGACCGGGCGCGGCAATGCCAACATCCGCATCAAAGCCCGCAATTTGCAAACCGGCGCGAATATCGAGCGCACATTCAACTCCGGGCAATCGGTGCAGGATGTGAGCCTCGACTTTCACAACGTTTCGTACCTGTACAATGATGGCGATTTCTATCACTTCATGGATAATACGACTTTTGAACAGCCTGCCGTCAATGCCAAAATGCTCGGCGATACCGCGCTATACCTCAAAGAAGGCATGGAAGTCAAACTCACATTCTACAATGGCGCGCCGTTGGATGTGGAATTCCCCTCGACGGTGGACCTCAAAGTGGTCGAAGCGGAGACCGCCATCCGCGGCGACACCGCCACCGGCGTAACCAAGAAGGTCGTCACCGAAACCGGGCTCGAAGTGCAATGTCCACAGTTCGTTAAAGTAGGCGATGTGATTCGCATCAATACTGAGACCGGCGAATACACCACGCGCGTGTAAATTCAAGGTGACCGTCACTTCCCAAGTGACGGTCACCTTATTCGCAAAGTTGGGGTAATGAATCTGACCGTCTGCTCATCGCTAATTTAGGTTTTCAGCCTATAATTCACCCATGAAAACTCCCTACGGGGCGGAATGTCCCCACTTCTACGGCGATTACTTCCGCGGTCGAAACGTGGAAGAATGTCGTCTGCTCAAAGCCGCCGGGCAGGAATGGTCGCGTGACCTGTGTAAATTCTGTCCGGTACCTGAGATCTC
>DAOTZF010000047.1:0-10291 GCA_034434415.1 Anaerolineales bacterium
TCATGGAAGGTAGTGGTTGTGGTCTCGATACGGTCTCGGCTATCGCCTCGATCTACTCGACCACCATTTGTATTCATTCCCACTATTTCAACAACTTCCCCAGCGCCATCCGCGCCGGGGATGTGCGGCAAATCCAATTTCAAGCCAGCCCAGCCGTTGCGCACCATCACATCCATGCGGTTGAGCGACGCGGCTCGCAGGCGAATCAATGCTTCGCCGGGCTTTGGCTCAGGTGTGGGGAAATCTGTGTATTCTAAAACTTCAGGTCCCCCATGCTGACGAAAGAGAACGGCTTTCATTGCGCTTACTTCAATCCCAACTCACTGCGCGAGATCACAAGCCGCTGGATCTCGCTCGTACCCTCGTAAATTTCTGTGATCTTCGCGTCGCGAAAATATCGTTCAACGGGCAATTCTTTGCTGTAGCCCATCCCGCCGTGAATCTGCACTGCTTGATGCGTCACGAACATCGCGGTTTCACTTGCAAATAATTTTGCCATCGAGGCTTCGAGCGAATATCGACTTCCATCTTTTTTGGATCTTTCCTTCGCCATTGCCGCATTGTAGATTAGCAGACGCGACGCTTCGATACGCGTCTTCATGTCTGCGATCTTGAATCCCGTCCCTTGGAATTGTCCGATGGGCTGACCAAACGCTTCGCGCGTCGACGCGTATTGTCTCGCGGCTTCGTACGCCGCTTCGGCGATTCCCAGCGCTTGTGTCGCGATCCCAATGCGGCCCGCATCCAGCACCGTCATGGCGATCTTGAATCCCTCGCCTTCTTCGCCGAGACGATTCTCAACAGGGACGCGGCAATCCTCGAAGATCAACTCGCTTGTCGCGGAGGCGCGTATGCCGAGTTTCGGCTCTTTCTTTCCGCGAATCAATCCGGGGGTGTTCCCTTCGACAACGAACGCGCTCACACCTTTTTGTCTTTTTGCAGGGTCGCCCATCATAAAAACGACAAAGTAATCGGCGACCGGTCCACTCGTGACCCACGATTTGCGCCCGTTCAAGATGTAATGCTCGCCGTCGCGGATTGCGCGGGATTTCATTGTCCCGGCGTCCGATCCGCTTTGAGGTTCGGTCAACGTATAAGCGCCGACGGCTTTCCCCGACGCGATCGGCGTCACGAATCTTTTCTTCTGTTCCTCGGTGCCGAACTTCATGATGCCGTGACAGTACAACGAATTATTGACCGACATGATGACACCGTGCGACGCGTCCGCTTTGCAGATCTCTTCGAGGGCGAGCACGTAGGCGAGCGTATCCATGCCTGCGCCGCCGTATTGTTCGGGAATCTCCAACCCCATGAAGCCGAGCGCGCCCATTTTTTTGACGGTCTCGTGAGGGAATTCGCCGCTCTCGTCGAACTCCGCTGCAACAGGGACGATCTCCTTTTGCGCGAAATCGCGCGCCGCGCTTTGAATCATTTTATGCTCGTCGCTCAACGAAAACATGGCAAGGTCGGGCATGGAACCTCCGAGAGTGAATTTTGTCAATTATACCCGTTGCGATTATAGATAGGTTACGAGGCTCTGATACAATCAGGAACATGAACACTCCAACCACCGAGGAGCGAGTTTGGGCTGTGCTGGCGCATCTCTCCGCGCTGGCGTTAGGCATGGGGTTGATATTGCCGGTCATCGGTTGGGCGGAGCAGAGACGTACATCGAAGTATGTCGCGTTTCAATCCTTGCAGGCTCTGGGCTATCAATCACTGGGGTACACGGTGTGGATTTTGGTCGGTCTGCTCGTAGGGGTCTTCAGCTTTTTTTTTCTCCTGTTCAACATCGAAAGCGCCATGAATTCGGAAACAGTGCTCATCGGCTGGATGTTCGCGCATTTTGGCTTCACCTTCGCCATCCTCGGTTTGTATTTCATCCCTCCTGTCGTTGCCGCCGTCGCCTGCGCGCTTGGCAGGGATTTTCGCTATCCGTTCATGGGAAATCGCCTTGCGAAATATCTTAATTACGATTTCGCAAACGAAAGCGATCTGAACGAAACCCACGAAGACCGCTGGGTCGCGGCGGCGGGACATTTCAGCGTCATCATCGCGTTATGGGGACTGCTCGCCCCGGTCACCGCGTGGATTCTGCAAGGCAAACGCAGTCTGTGGTTAAAATTCCAATCTGCGCAAGCGATAGCGCTTCACGCGTTCGTGTTACTGCTTGGGTTTACGGCGGGAGTTCTTTACTTCTTCGGCTTTTTTGTCTTCATTGCACTTACAGGAATCGCCGGAGACCCGCGGATGAGTTCTGCAACCGGACTGATCGGCCTGGTAGTCATGTTCGGCTCGATGGCCATTGCCTTGTTGATACTGCTCCTCGTCCCGCTCTTTCACATTATGGGGCAATGGGCGGGTTATCGCGTTCTCAAGGGAGACGATTATCGTTATCCAGTGCTGGGAAAATTGGTAGAGAGATGGGTTTCTAACAAGAGAGGCGAATAAAATGTTAAGCCACAGAGTCCACAGAGAATTAAGAGATTTTTCTCAATGCTCTCAGTGATCTCTTGGGCTCGGAAAAACGGAAAGTTCAAGGGAAGCTTGTTATGAAAATCCTCATCGCTACTGACATGGAAGGTATCACCGGTGTCACCACGTGGGACCAGGTCACGCCGGGGCACACGGAGTACTCGCGCTTTCGACGCTTGATGACTCAAGATGTGAATGCCGCTATCCGAGGCGCGTCCGAAGCCGGTGCAGATGAAATTGTCGTTGCTGATGGTCATTGGAACGGTTCGAACATTCTTGTGGAGGAACTCGATCCGCGCGCTCGCTTGAACACCGGTTCGCCATCGCCATTTTCGATGATGCAGGGCATTGATGAAACTGTGGATGGTGTTTTCTTCATCGGTTACCACGCGCGCAACGGTCTACCGAATGCGGTTCTTGATCACACGTGGTCTTCTCGCACGGTTGTAAATCTCTGGCTCAATGACATTCTCACCGGCGAATATGGCTTGAACGCCGCGCTTGCCGGTCATTTCGGCGCGCCGGTAGTCATGGTCTCGGGCGACCAGACCGCCTGCGCGGAAGTAGCGGACTTGATCGGCGATGTCGAACGCGCAATCGTCAAACAGGCAACGGGGCGTTTCTCTGCCGAGTGTTTGCCTCCGCAAGTGACTCAAGACATGATCTTCACTTCGGCGGCGCGCGCCGTGACACGTCTTGCGGATGGTGACTCGCCTGACCCATTCGTGTTGGATTCTCCGATTCGCGCCACCGTGGAATTTTTCACCTCAGATATGGCGGATCGCGCCTCATTGATGCCTGCCGCGCACCGCGAAGGAACCCGCGTTTCTGTTGCAGGGCAGACCATGGACGTGGTCTATCGCGGTTTCTGCGCACTCGTGATGCTGGCTTCCTCCGGGTTGTGAGAATCTGTCAAGGTAGCCTGACCAGACATCCCGTCGGCGAGAAGCGGTTCAATTCTCCCCAATTCGGAAAATTTATATTGACGATTCGTTGAATATTTCCATATAATTGGACATGGCACATCCTAAAAGGACATCCGGTGTTGTATTGGTATCCTATGGAAGGAGGTGGCATCGCGGGGCGTATTTCAACGGTTGCTAGGTTTGTGTTCCAACCCAATTACAATCCAAGGAGAGAGATATGAAGTCCAAGTGGTTTATCGTAAGTAGTGTTTTGGTGCTTGTCAGTCTTTTGCTTTCGGCATGCGGTGGGGCGGGCGGCGCGAGTGAATCTGGCGGACCGTTGCAATCGGTGGGCGAAGGTGAAGGCGCATTGTCCATTGTGGCGTGGGCTGGCTACATTGAACGCGGCGAAACCGACCCGAACTTCGACTGGGTGACGGCGTTCGAAGAACAGACTGGTTGTATGGTGACCGTGAAGACCGCGGCGACCTCCGATGAAATGGTGGCGCTCATGAACGAAGGCGGATTCGATCTTGTTACCGCTTCCGGCGACGCCTCGAACCGCCTCATCTCCGGCGGACGCGTGCAGGAAATCAACATTGATTTGATTCCATCTTATAGCGCGATCGATTCCCGCTTGCAGAATGCTCCGTGGCACACCGTGGATACCGACGGCGATGGCACAGCCGAGCATTACGGCGTGCCGTATTCCTCCGGGCAAAACATCCTGATGTACAACACCGAGGTCTTCGGAAGTGAGCCGCCGACGAGCTGGAACGTGGTCTTCGAAGAAATGACCCTGCCCGATGGTGAATCGAACAAGGGACGCATTCAGGCGTATGATGGTCCGATCTATGTTGCTGATGCGGCAGTCTATCTTAAGAGCACCCGCCCCGAGCTTGGCATTACCGATCCATATGCGCTGAACCGTGATCAATTCAATGCCGCGATCGAACTCCTGCGCGGACAACGCACGTTGATCAACCGCTACTGGCACGATGCCTTCATCCAGATGGATGATTTCACCAATGAAGGTGTTGCGGCTTCCGGTTCCTGGCCCTTCCAGGCGAACCTCCTGAAGTTCGGCGGCGCGCCGATCGATAAGGTCGTCCCTGTGGAAGGCGCGACAGGCTGGGCTGACTCGACCATGCTGCATGTCGATGCCGCTCATCCCAACTGCGCCTACATGTGGATGGAACACTCGCTTGACCCGAAGGTTCAAGGCGATCTAGCTGCCTGGTTCCAGAACATCCCAGTCCGCCTCGATGCCTGCGATGGCAATGAATTGCTCGGACCCGAAGGTTGTGTGAACAACGGTTTGAACGACTTCGATAAGATACTCTGGTGGCGCACGCCCACGTCCGACTGCGGCGACGGTCCCGGCGGGCAAGAAGGCTGCGTTCCATACCATGAATGGGTCACAAATTACGTGGCTGTCATCGGCGGCCGTTAGTCCGATTATGTATTGAAAACATCAGGCGGGAACGAATCCCGCCTGATGTTCTTTATTTCATCACGAAGAGTTCACGTCAATGACCAATTCCACGCCCGCCATCAAGTTCGAAAATGTCAGCCGACACTTTGGGGAGGTGAAAGCGGTGGACCAAGCCAACCTCGAAATCCGCGACGGCGAATTCTTTTCCATGCTGGGACCCTCCGGCTCCGGCAAAACGACTTGCCTGCGAATGATCGCCGGGTTCGATCGTCCCACTTCCGGTCAGATATTTTTATATGGGCAGGATGTTTCGGATTTGCCTCCCTACGAGCGGGATGTGAACACGGTCTTTCAGGACTATGCCCTGTTCCCGCACATGAATGTGGCGGATAATATTGCGTATGGTCTCATGGTCAAAAAGGTGGAAAAATCGGAGCGGATGCGACGCGCCGAGGAAATGCTGGACTTGGTGCGCTTGCCGGGGTATGGCAAGCGCAAGCCGTCTCAACTTTCCGGCGGACAACGCCAGCGAGTGGCGCTTGCCCGCGCCTTGATCAATCACCCCAAGGTGTTGCTACTCGATGAACCCCTCGGGGCGTTGGATTTGAAACTTCGCCAGCAAATGCAGGTGGAACTCAAGTCCATTCAACAACGGGTGGGAATCACCTTCATTTTCGTCACGCACGATCAAGAGGAAGCCCTGACGATGAGCGATCGTATTGCGGTCTTCAACGAAGGGAAGATCGTTCAGGTGGGCACACCAGCCGAAATTTACGAGAGACCCGCTTCTCCATTCGTGGCGGGGTTCGTTGGGACGTCCAACTTGATCAGCGGGAATTTGGCGAAGCGTCTCACTGGGTCGGACAAAACCTTCACCATTCGCCCTGAAAAAATTCACCTCTCCTCTTTGGAAACCAAACCGGATACCGGCATGCTCTCGTTGGATGGGATAGTGCGCGATGTGGTGTATCTTGGCTTGTTCACACGGTACCTTGTAGAGGCGGAGGGCGGCGCTGATCTGGTCGTGGTGGAACAGAATCTGAAAACCACATCCATGGATGTGATGTCGGCAAAAGGCCAAAAGGTTCGATTGTTCTGGCACAAAGACCATATCAACCCTGTGGGAGGCGAATGATGCTCAACCGCGTTTCCACATATTTGTATCACCATCCGCGAGTGGTACTGGGCTTGCTTCTCGGTCCGCCGCTGGTTTACATGGGGGTTGTATATCTTGGCTCGTTGTTCAATCTTTTGATGTATAGTTTTTATTATCTTGAAGAATTCACTGGCTTGATCGTTAAAGAGTTTACGCTTTCAACATACGCAAAACTCTTCGAGCCTGCCAACCGCGACATCTTCATCCGGACGACCATTATGGCGGCTGCTGTTACTTTCGCAGACGCGTTGATCGCCTTCCCATTGGCGTATTACACAGCGAAATTTGCATCACCCCGCTTGAAGACGTGGCTGGTCATCGCCATCACGATTCCGCTGTGGTCGAGCTATCTCGTCCGCGTGTATGCGTGGAAGTTGATTTTGGCGCAGGAGGGAATTCTTTCGTGGTTCATCAACCTGCTTCACCTTGACGGCGTTCTGGAATGGTTGTTGAGTTTTGAATCGATCGGCGGGTCGTCGCTGGCACTCTCGCCGATAGGGTTGTTCATCGTGTTCGTTTACATCTGGCTGCCGTATATGATCCTGCCGATTCAAACCTCCCTCGAGCGCGTGCCGAAATCACTGCTCGAGGCTTCCAGCGACCTCGGCGCAAAACCGTTGCAGACTTTCCGCACAGTGATCCTGCCTCTGGCGTTTCCCGGCGTCGTTGCAGGTTCCATTTTTACGTTTTCATTGACGCTCGGCGATTTCATTGCCCCTATTGCGCTCGGCAATTCGAAATTTTTCATCGGCATGGCTGTGTATTCCTATCAAGGCACGGCAGGGAACATCCCCCTCGCCGCCGCAATGACGATGGGGCCGATCGTGATCATGATCGTCTACCTGCTCATCGCTCGCAAACTGGGAGCCTTCGATGCGCTCTAATTCTTTCGGTCCGAAAGCCTCGTGGGGATTAAAGCTTGCCGCGCTCGGCGGATTACTATTTTTGCACGTGCCGATTCTGATCATCTTTCTGTACACGTTGACTCCCGACGAAACAACGTACACGTTTCCGCTTCCCGGCATTACCTTCAAATGGTTCGAGGAGGCGCTGGGACGTGAAAACGGGGAATGGAATCGCCCGGATATGTGGCGTGCGTTGACTCTCTCGCTGCAGGTGGCATCCGTTGCGACGTTTGCGGCTCTCATCCTCGGGACGCTTGCCGCGGCGGCGGTCTGGCGCAGCCGGTTTTTCGGCAGGGAGGCGATCTCGTTCTTGCTCGTTCTGCCGATCGCCCTCCCCGGTATCGTGACCGGCATCGCCCTTCGCACCGCCATCGGTGGATTTGATATTCCATTCTCGTTCTGGACCATCGTGATCGGCCACGCCACGTTTTGCGTGGTGGTCGTTTACAACAATGTCCTTGCACGTTTTCGAAGAATGCAAGGCTCACTCATCGAAGCCTCGATGGACCTGGGTGCGAATTCATTCCAGACGTTCCGTTATGTTATTTTCCCCAACATTGCCACCGCGCTGCTTGCAGGCGGGATGCTTGCCTTTGCACTCTCGTTCGATGAAGTGATCGTGACGACTTTTACAGCGGGTCAGGATACCACATTGCCGATCTGGATCTTCTCGCAACTTTCACGCCCGCGGGATAGGCCTGTGACCAATGTCGTTGCAATGTTAGTGATGCTCATCACGTTCCTGCCGATCTTTTTGGCACAGCGATTATCCGCGCAGAGTTCGGATACCGAAGGCGAGTCAAAGTAACCAGGGTGAATCAAACAACCCGTCGGAATGATGCGACTTGAGAGCCTAAAAATTCGTCATTCAAAAAGATTGACAGCACGTCAATCCCCGTTACAATTGCACCCAATATCTTAAAGGAGAGTTGATATTCTAACGACTCGCACGAGTGTGAATGAAGAAATGCTTGTGCCCTTCATCTAAACTACGCCACGAATAATATCTGGCTTCCGCCGCCCTCCAATTTTCGCTTGGTGAGGCGGCGGGACTGCTTAACGTGATTGCAGTCAACACAGTGGTTCAGAGCTGTTGTATTGGCTGTTTTTGATTCTGTAGAGAAAGTACCAAGCCACCGAGCGCACAGAGTTCCCAGAGAAAAATCTCACACCCTCTGTGTTTTCTATGGCAAAGAACACGGTTTTCCCTTCGGCGAACGATGCCGAAGAATTATTCTGGGCGAAATGCCTTCACCAAAACGAAAGGAAAGAATGACTGGTCAATATTATTCCCATCTCAACCCGAAATGCGATTCGGGCGCGTTCGAAGAAAAAGGCGGATGCGGCGTGTTTGCCCGCGAACCCATCAAGAAAGGCGAGTTGATCTGCTTGTGGGGCGGACGCATTGTGGCAGAGGACGAACTCGACCCTCACATGGAATTCTTCACGCAGCGCATTCTGCAGATTGAGGAAGGGTTGTATCTCGAAGCGCCGTTACCTCTCGAACCCACCGATTGTTTCAACCATTCGTGCGAACCCAATGTGGGCTTCACGGGTCAGATCGGTCTGGTTGCCATGCGCGATATCAAGGCGGGTGAGGAACTCAACTTCGATTACGCCATGTGCGATGGCTCGAACTATGACGAGTTCACCTGTTATTGCGGGAGCCCGAGTTGCCGTGGGCAGGTCAAAGGCACAGACTGGTCGAAGCCTGAACTCTGGGAAAAATATGACGGCTATTTCATGCCCTATCTTGCGCGGCGCATCGAAGCGCTTAAAGCGAAAGTGGTGCCCGCCTAGATCAAAACGGATTGCACGGTACAATTGTGTGATCCGTTTTATGTTTAAGTCCTTCGCGTTCAAAATTTATCTCATTGCGCTCGTCTTGCGATTGATCCCCGTCATAGCGGCACGCGGTTTGGGCATCGGTCTCGATGACATGTTCCAATACGACATGCTGGCGCGCAGTCTCGCGCAGGGACATGGATTCCGCTGGTATGCCGAAGCCGACCTAGCCCAGCTCGCCTCCTTTGTGGACTTCGACCTGAGCCGCGCTAGGGAATATAATCCCATCCTCGGCGTACCCACTTCGTTCCGCGCGCCGTTGTACCCTGCCTTTCTCGCGATTGTTTATTTCGTCAATGGAATTGATTTTTCGCGCTTCTTCGCCGCGCGTTTAGCTCAAGCAATTTTTCTTGGCGCACCGCTTGCGCCGTTGACATATTGGGTGGCGAAACGGCTTTCCACTTTCTACTTTCCACCTCCCACCAAAGTAGAAAGTGGAAAATTGATTGAACGCGTCGCGCGCCTCTCCGCATGGCTTGTCGCCGCATATCCTCTTCTCCTCGTTTATCCGCTCGGTCTCGGCACAGAAAACCCATTCTTTGTTTTGCTACTTGCTTCTTTCTTCTTTCTTCTTTCCTGCATTGAGAATCCAATCGCATCCCACTTTCTAGCATCTGGTTTCTTTCTTGGTCTAACCGCCCTCACACGTTCTGTCATCCTCGCCTTCGCCGCTCTCGCGATTCTTTGGGTTTGGTTTTCCTTGAAACAAAAGCGCGGCGCGATTCTTGTTGCACTAGCCCTCGCTCTGACAATTGCTCCGTGGGTGATTCGCAACTCCCTCTTGCACGAAAAATTGACAGGTATTGAAACTTCGATGGGCTACAACCTTTACCTCGGTTATCATCCGCAAGGCAACGGCTCGTTCGTGTTCGGTCCCTCGCTTGACCTGTTACCCATCCTTGACGACGCCGAACGCGATAAAGTTGGCACGGAAAAGGCTATCGAGTTTATTAAGGCACAACCCGAAAGATTCGTTCCTTTGGCAGTTAACCGCCTCGGGTTCTTCTTCGGGCTCGAGAAACGTGTGCTGATGTATTTCTATGGGAATGATCTCATTGGTTACATTCCGCTTCCGCTTTTGTTGACCATCTCTGCAATTCTGCTCCTGCCGTTCGTTTTCATTTCCACGTCCGCTGCATTAGGCTTATCTCTCCTCCGCCGCGATCCGCAAACGTTGTTGCTGGCGCTTCTACTGATTTTTTATACCCTTCCACACGTGTTCATTCTCTCCGAGGATCGCTTTCATCTTGCGCTCGTGCCTTACATCACCATCCTCGCCACGCAGTTTTGGACGAATAGCGTCGGCGCGATATCTGTCCGCTGGCGGGAATCGCAGGCAGGAAAAATTCTCGTGCTGTTCTCAATTATTTGTATGATTCTTCTCGTAATCAACTGGGGAATCGAACTTGCCCGCGACTGGGATAAAATTGCTCAACTTCTCGGTCCAAACGGAAACCAATCCTACTTCCCTTACTAATCACTGATAACTATGAATTACCTCCTTGGCGAACGCCTCAAATTCGATTGGAAGATTGTCACCATTACCATCGTTTCAACATTATTGTTCATG
>DAOTZF010000048.1:0-4891 GCA_034434415.1 Anaerolineales bacterium
CGGCATGAACGCCACTGCGCCCAAGCCAGCGCCAGCCAGTTTTAGAAAGTCACGACGTGTAATATTTTGGTTCATCGATTTTGGTTACCATTCGGGCAAGGATACACATAAAGGAAGGCTCCGTCAACAGGCAGATTAGAGATGAATAAGCGCGGCATATTCTTACTACATTCAATCTGCAAAAAAATCCTTCATAGCGCTCAAACAACGAACACTCACCTTGTGCCCCACTTCGTCTTCGCAATACGTGACGCGCGCGCCAGCCTTTTCGAGCAAACCAATCGAATCGCGGGCACGGTCGATGGTCACAGTGTCATCCTTTGTGCCGTGAGCAACAAAAAAAGATTTACCCTCAAGGGGTTTTAGCGAAATCAATTCTTCAAGCCCACTGGGGACAAAACCCGCAAGGATGCCGGCTTTGCGGATTCGCTCCGGGAATAAAAACGACAACACATTACACATCACTGCGCCCTGACTGAACCCCATCACATCGAAGACGCTCGCATCGATTCCCGCGGAGGCCTGATACGCGTCCACGAGGCGGATCAATGCTTCGGCGGGCGGGCGAAGTTGGTCGAGGCTGGGTTTGCCGAAACCCTGCCCTGAGCCAGTCGAAGGGTCGAGGCGTTGAAGCGGCCGCCATGTGTATCCGCCCGACTCGACGGAATGAGGCGCACGCGGAGCGATCATCCAATAATGGGAAGGGAGTCCCTGCGCGAACACCCACATCGAGTTCTCGTCGCCGGTATAGCCGTGAATCAACAACATCAATCGTATGGGTTTCGCGGAAGGAAGTACACGCAACACCCAGCCCTCGAAGTTAATAAGCTCTGTCTCAATCAGAGTTTGCACGTTTTTGTATCCAATCCAGGAGAGCGAGGAATAAAAAGATAAGAACGACCGGCACAAGCGCACCAAGCAGACAGAGGAACCCCATCATCGCCGCGCCTGCGCCGTAAATGACATAGATCAATGCAATACCGATCACGAACAGCAATAAGAACGCGCCGACGCCAAGTCGAACATTGGTTTGCTTTGCGTATTTTCTGAGGTCGCGGGTCACGGCAAAACCCTCGTCTCGTCGACGGATTCCTTTGCAAAGAGATTCAGCAATTGCGGAAGAGAAGCTTCCACAGCTTCCTCACCTTTTGCGATTAAGTAGTGGGCATCCGCTGGTTGGAGAGTATTCAAGTGCGCAACCGCCGGTCGAATGATAAGGTCGGGCGGTTCTTTTTCAAGATGAAATTTTGTCAGCGCGCGCATCATCATATCCTGTGAGAGAAAAAAAACATCCAAAGCCTGCACAAACCGCAGGCGCTTGATGAAGTTCGCAAGCCAGCCCGGTATGAATTTGGGAAGGTAGATCCTTTGCATGGTGGCTGGCACGCCCAATGGTTCAGTGAGCGGAACAGCCACAACCGGATATTGCGCTTCGACTAGCGAGCGCGCCGCTCCTGCCGGAACCGCGTTCAACATCCCACCGTCAACGAGTCCCATACGGTTGATGGTCTTCATGGGAAACACGCCCGGTAACGCCATGGAAGCAAGCAATGCATCTACAAGGGAGCCTTCGCGTAAAGTCACTACCCTGCCATATTCAACCCACACTGCGGTGATGGCAAACGGCAATTTCAAATCGGCAAACGTGCGGTTTCCGATCAGTTCATTGAGTCGACGGGTCAGACCTGCTAGCCCAAGAAATGACGACTCTTGCCCGCGCATGTGTCCATAAAGTCTGGTTTGTTTGAATTGGGTGAAGATGCGCTCGATCTCATCCACCTCGTACCCCAACGCATAAAACACACCCACGAGCGCGCCGATGCTCGTCCCGGCAATGGCTTGAATTTGAAACCTGTGATGCTCGAGCTTGCGCAAGACCCCGATGTGTGAAAGTCCCTTGATCCCCCCACCCCCCAGTGCGAGTGCAATTCTTTTCTCCATGTCGAATCAGGCCTAAAATTTAAACGCACGAGCCACCCGGCTCTGCCATGTGAATAATTTTTTTATTTCCGGCAGGGCTTCCTCCACTGCCTTTTCGCCGCGCTTCGCGACTTCGCGCACATCCACTTTCGAGAGAGTTTCAATGTCGGCAACCTGCGGGCGGACGATTGCATCGGGCTTATCCATGGCAAGGCGATACTCTGTCACAGCGCGCATCATGATATCCAACGAGCGCATGATGACATCCACAGCCTGAGCGTATCGCAACCTGCTCAATCGTTGTGAAATGGATTGTGGAAACCGGTTAAAGCCGGGAATAGTCCATGATTGTGCGGGTTCACCCATGGGCATAGTGAGAGAAACAGCTACAACCGGCAACTTCGGTGCAAGTGAACGCGCCGGCGCGACGGGCACCGGATCCAGTGTGCCGCCATCCACAAGTTCCCAATCACCGAATCGCTGGGCAGGAAAGATACCCGGAATGGCGATCGTAGCAAGGAGCGAATCCATCAACGGACCTTCAGCGAGTATGATCTCCCTGCCGGAGCGAAGATCCACAGCGGTGACTGCACAGGGAATTTTTACATCATCAAACGTGCGAGTGCCAATTTGTCCTTCCAACCACTTGACACCGCCGGCAAGCCCCATGAAGGACGGCTCGTCTTGCGGAAGACGGCCATATAAGGTGGTTTGATCAAAACCGGCGAAAGCTTCTTCGATCTCATCCGGTGTATATCCTAATGCGTAAAAGACAGCGACAATCCCGCCGATACTTGTGCCGGCAACCGCGCGGACATTAAACCCCTCCTGTTCAAGCCGCCGCAATACACCTACAAGCGCGGCACCCTTCGAACCTCCGCCGCCAAGCGCGAGTGAAATATCCATGGTGGTAAGAGTATCCTCCTTTATTATAACCATAACGGACGAGCAATTCGTAAATGTCTATGATGTGTTTGTGATGGTTGGCGTCTCTGTCGGCGGCGGGGTTGAGGTTGGCGTATCGGTCGAAGTAGGCGGCGCAGATGTATCTGTGGGAGGAGCCGGGGTATTCGTCGGGTTTGCCACCACGATGGAAACAGTCAATGTGGATCCGAAAGCGTTCCCAGCTTGCGTTCCAAGTCTCCAGTTTCCTGTATACGTCCCGGGTTGTTTCGGCGCGGTCAGTTGAATGGAGATCTGCGTCCATTTTTGCGGGGGTATCACTTTACCCAAACCAGAAGGTTCACCATCCATTTGATTCCCGCCCACAAAAACGAGGCGGAATTGGAACACCCAATCACAGGTGCCGTTATTCTCCACCTTCCATGTTTTTGTAAATGTTTCTTTGGGCTTCATGACCGTTCCAGCAGGGATCGTCTCGTCACGAAGTAAGAGCAAGTTGTTGCATCCGAACGCCAGGGTGGATGCATTGACCGTTGGAGTGAATTGTGTCCCTGTGACAGACGGAGTGAGGCTTAATGTGGAAACCACCGGGTTGAAAACAAATGACTGTGTGGATGAAGCCGTTGGGGAGAGCAGTGAAAGTGCGGTTCCCGTCGGCTGGTTGGTTGGGGACGAACTTGGCGTCGCGGGAGTCACAAGCGCGGTTTGCGTCTCAAAAATGGAAGCGGCGACTGTCCCTATGCTGGACGTAAGGATCGCGTCCACACTGAGTTCAGCTGGTTCTTCGGTGGCTGGTTGACCGGCACATGCCGCGAGAATCGCCATGAGAAGCAACATGGGCAATATGAATTTTCTTTCAGAACTCATTCAGACCTCTTTGTTGAAATTGTGATGCTTTATCGGAATATCAGCACCCTTGATTATAGCCAATACCGCCGGTTTCATTTTCATGGAAACATGTGAAAACCCTACGCAAATCATACGAATCATAGAAGCCGGGCAAGAGCGCCGCACAAGGCTCGCAAGTCCCCTTCATTATTGTATCCTTGAACGGAAACTCTAATCAGTTTGTTCCCGTTCCATTCAAGGATCGGCACTTCGATCCTGAATTCGTCGTACAGACGATTCTTCAACGACGCGATATCCGTCTTCGCCGGGAGAGGCGCCGCGAACATCTGGCGAAACCATCCATCCTCCTGCGGGTGAAGCGGAGTCAAGCCAGTCAATTCGCAGATGCGTTTCTGGGTTTCTTTTGCGATTTGATAACAAGCCGCGCGGACATCGTCCCAGCGATTCAATTTCTGAAACTCGATCGCAGCGGGAACCGATAGAAACGCCGCCATATCCCGCGTTCCCCACCATTCGTGGTGATCCACAAACTTGGAAGGACCCGGCGTTTCTGACTCATATCCCCATGAAACAACAAGCGGCTTGACCAATTTCTGCGCTTCGGGACTCGCGTACAGGAAACCGGCTCCTTTCGGCGCGCACAACCACTTGTGGAGGTTGCCGGCGTAAAAATCCGCGCCGAGCGAATCGAGGTGAAGCGGAATTTGACCCGGCGCATGCGCACCGTCAACGATCGTGATAACCCCCGCTTCGCGCGCCTGGGCGAGGATATCATCCACCGGGAGGATCATCGCCGTGGATGAAGTGATATGGCTCAGGCAAATCACGCGTGTCTTCGAAGTGATACCCGCCAAAAATTCATCCAGAAACATCTCCTTCGAAGGGATCGGGGTCGAGGTCGCTCGATTGATATAGCTGAAACCGATCTCGTTGGCAAGAAACCTCCACATGCGGTCTATCGCGCCGTATTCGTGAGCCGTTGTCAACACTTCATCGCCTGGCTTCAAGTCCAGCGAACGAGCAATAATATTAAGCGCGATGGTGGCATTCTGGGTGTACACCAGATTGTCGGCATGAGTACCAACGTAATTTCCAAGAACCGAACGAGAGTCAGCCAGCAACGCGGTGATTCGCCGCCCTAAAAATTCAACGGGCTGTCTTTCCAACTCCTCCTGCCAGCGTTGATATTCACGGAAGACCGGTTTCGGCGTAGCACCGA
>DAOTZF010000049.1:0-3195 GCA_034434415.1 Anaerolineales bacterium
TAGGGGTTGATCAATACACCAGAAGAGACCACCTGCACGGGGTGAAATCCCCCATGCCGCCAACGGTCACGGACTCGTTCACGCAGATAAAACGCAAGCTTGCGCTTGAGATGCAAGCGCACCGCCCACAATTCAGCATCTGGAATTTCGTCCACCTTCGACCAAAATCCCGGCTCGTCAAGATGCTCATACCAATCTGTACCAAGATATTTTTCAAATAGATTCTTCAAACGGCGAGCCATCCAATTCGCGGTGTGGACGCCGTTCGTCACATAGCCGATCGGCACCTCCTGTTCGGGTTTGTCGCTCCACAAGAAATGCCACATCTTGCGCGAGACGTGTCCATGCAATTCGGAAACCGCGTTCCGCCCGTCCGAGTTTCGCAAAGCGAGGATGCCCATGCTGAACGATTCGCTGTGACCGCGTTCGTGGCGCGCCAAGTCAAAGAATTGCTCGCGCGTCAGCCCCAACTGCTCCCAGATCGCAGCGAGATATTTATCCATAAGCCAGAGCGGAAATTCATCGTTCCCCGCAGGGACGGACGTGTGGGTGGTGAACACGTTTTGCCTGCGTGTTTTCTCGATGGCGTTATCGAATGATTCACCTCTCGCCACAAGCTCACGGGTTCGTTCCAGAGTGAGGAAAGCCGCGTGCCCCTCATTCATGTGCCAGACGGAGGGGTTGTATCCCAACTTTCGCAACGCGCGCACACCGCCAATCCCCAATAACACTTCTTGCATCACGCGGCGATCCAGATCAGACCAGTACAACCGCGCGGTGAGCAGACGATCCATATCCGAGTTGCTCTCGACGTTCGAGTCGAGCAAATATAACGGCACTCGTCCCACCCGCGCTTCCCAGATGTGCATCGCCACTTTTCTATCGGGGAATTCCACCTCCACAGTAACGGGCTTATCCTTTTCGGTCACCAACAACACCGGCAGGTCTTCGAGCACGAGCATGTTGTTCAACGCTTCCTGCCAGCCGTCTTCGCTGATGCGTTGTGAAAAATATCCCTGCGCATACATGAAACCAACTCCCACCAGCGGCAGACCCAGATCGCTCGACTCCTTCAAGTGGTCACCCGCCAAAATGCCGAGTCCGCCCGAATAGATCGGGAGAGTCTCATGGAGACCAAACTCCATGGAGAAATACGCGACAGGGTTGGAATCAAATTCAGGATGGGTCCGAACCGTCCATGTCCTCGAATCCGAAACATACGAATCGAAAGCCGCAACGATCTCGTCGTATAACGCGAGGTAATCCTTGTCGCTTGCGGCGAGATTCAAACGCGCGCGCTCGACTTCGCGCAAGAGTCGAATCGGGTTGTGGCCAAGTCGTTCCCATAAGTCGTAGTCGAGTTTGCCGAATAGACGCGCGGCTTCAGGTTGCCACGTCCACCACAGGTTGTATGCAAGTTCACCCAGGCGCGCGATGCGTTTTGGAAGATCAAATGGCTGCGGAAGTTTTGTTTTGAAAGATGACATAATGCGGGCAATCATACCAAATTTTATGGATTCACGATTCAGGATACAATCGACTCGTGACTCATATCCAACTCTTTGTGACTTGCCTTGTCGATTCGTTCCACCCTCAAATTGGCGAGGCGATGGTCGGCGTTCTCAACCGCCTCGACATTGACGTGGACTTTGCCCACAGCCAAACCTGTTGCGGACAACCTCCCTTCAGCGCGGGTTTGCGAAAAGATGCACGCCCAATCGCTCAACACACCATCGAGGTGTTCGAAAAAACAACTGGCGATATCATCTCACCTTCAGGCTCGTGCGCGCACATGATGAAGCATGGCTACATGGAACTGTTCGCGGATGATTCTCGTTGGCTGACACGGGCACAATCGTTGGCTTCACGAGTATATGAGTTCACCGAATACATCGTGGACAAACTCGGCGTCACAGACGTGGGCGCGCGCTGGGAAGGGATGCTCGCCTATCATCCGTCCTGCCACGCACTACGCGCCATGAGAATAGACCGCCAACCTCGCGCTCTGCTTGCCAACGTACGCGGCGCGCGGATTGTGGAATTACCCGCCGCCGAGGATTGTTGCGGCTTTGGGGGAATCTTCTCTGTGGAACACCCCGAACTTTCGGCGGAATGGCTGAAACGAAAAATTACGAATCTGGAGACAACCCAATCTCCGACCCTTGTAACGCTGGAGGCGGGTTGTCTCATGCACATCGCAGGCGGATTGCACAGGCAGAAGAAACAACAAAGAGTGATTCATATTGCAGAAGTTCTCAACTATCGGTAAATTACAGGATGCAATAATGTTTTCGAAATCAGAAGCTTATTACGATGTGCTGTACGAAGCCCTTGGCAAGGATTATTCCAAAGAAACCGAGAGGGCACACAAACTTATACGGAAATATTGCCAGTCTGGCGGATTCAACCTCCTCGATGTTGCCTGCGGAACGGGAACTCACGCGGGTTATCTCTCGAGATATTACAAAGTGGAAGGCATGGATATCGACCCCGACATGGTTTCGCTTGCCAGGAAGAAACACGAGAAGATTCGATTCTTTCAAGGCAACATGATTGACTTCAACCTCAACCGCCGCTTTGACGCGATCACCTGCCTGTTCAGTTCGGTGGGGTACGTGAAAACCAAAGCCAACCTTAACAAAACAATAAAAACGATGACACGTCACCTCAGGGATGGCGGGGTCATATTGATCGAACCCTGGTTTACTCCAGAACAATGGACTGTTGGACGTATCCACACCTTGCACGCCAGCACCCCCGAACTAAAAATAACCCGCATGAGTCACAGCGGCAGGCGAGGCAACATCTCTGTTTTAGACATTCAATATTTGGTCGGCACAGAACAGGAAATCGAGCACTTCACTGAAAAGCACGAACTGGGGTTGTTTTCTCACAAGGATTATTTGAACGCGTTCCGCTCTGCAAACCTGGAGGTTTTTCACGACAAAAAGGGGTTGGATGGCCGCGGATTGTATATCGGCAGAAAAACCAAATGACGAATTCTGAATTTAGAACCCGGATCCGCGCTTCGCTAACGAATCAGCATCTTCAAAAAGCGTTAGATCTCAATGCCGAGCGGCGCGTGACTCGGCGCATCAACGCGCTGGAGACCCTGCCCGATTGGCGCGAGAAGCGTCAACGCGCTCATGCCGTCCGCGCGGAGGTGATCGAACGGCTCGATGAATGCATCGAGCA
>DAOTZF010000050.1:0-3312 GCA_034434415.1 Anaerolineales bacterium
CGAGCGTGTGTGTAGATCGGCGCCTTGGCATCGTAAAAATTGAACGGTGGGTTCGAACTCGCCAACTGCAGGTTCGTCTCGTAAAACGAACGGATCGTCCCGATATCCTCCCAATACCCGTCGAAATCGAAACCAAACACCTCATGCGATTTGATCGCTTCAGGGATGATATCGCCGCCGAAATCGTCATGCCGCGGGTGATACGTCAACAGGTCGAATAAAACCTTCGTGTTGAAAAAATAAATCCCCATCGAACCCAGGAACGGACGCACTTCATCGTCGCGGCTGACAAATCGTTTCTGAACTTCCGGATCCTTCGGCTTCTCGACAAAATCGGAGATGCGGCCGTCCGTTTCACGTTTGAGGATTCCGAACCGGGATGCCTCGCTTCGCGCGACGGGTTGAACTGCCACGGTGATGTCGGCTTTGCTCTCCCAGTGGAATTCCGCCATCTCGCGGTAATCCATACGGTAGAGATGATCGCCTGCGAGGATCAACACATAATCCGCACCGGAAGCCTGGATCTCGAACAACTGCTTGCGGACAGCATCCGCCGTGCCCTGATACCAGTCTGCGCTTTCGGTCGTTTGCTCCGCGGCGAGGATCTCCACCCAGCCGGTGTGGAAGGCGTCGAAATTGTATGATTGGGAAATATGACGGTGAAGAGAAACAGAATTGAACTGGGTCAGAATCGCCACGCGGTAGATCCCCGAATTGATGCAGTTGCTTATGGGGATGTCGATCAAACGGTACTTCCCCGCGATGGGCACGGCCGGCTTCGAGCGCATCGCCGTGAGCGGATACAACCGTGCACCGCGCCCGCCCCCCATGATGATACCCAACACATCGTTCATTGATGGCATGTCACGCCTCCGCGTTGCCTGATTGTTGAATCACTCATAGTATAAAACCCTGAACTAAAAAAGAGAAACGCCCGCCAGTGAAGGTGGGCGTTGGTATAATCCGAGTGCCGAAGGAGGGAATCGAACCCTCATTCCCGGAGGGAACACGATTTTGAGTCGTGCGCGTCTGCCTGTTCCGCCACTTCGGCTTGTTGGCGCCACAAAGTATACCACTCATAACTTGCAGTGCAAGATGGCATCTTGCACCGTGATAAGGAAAAGATGAAACTCGGAATTATTGGTTTACCCCAATCTGGCAAGACCACCATTTTCAACGCAGTGACGCGTGGCAACGCGCCGACCACGGCCTCAGCCGGGCGTTTTGAGGTGCACACGGCTGTCGTGGAGGTGCCCGACCCGCGTGTGGACGCCCTCTCAAAAATGTTCAACCCGAAGAAGACCATCTACGCCAAAATGACCTATGCGGATATTGCCGGGCTGGAGGCTGGGTCTGCCAAGAGCGGCATCTCCGGTCAATTGCTGAACCAACTCGCACAAATGGATGGGTTCCTGCTCGTTGTCCGCGCGTTCGAGAGCGATCTCGTGATGCACCCCAATGGAAGTGTGGATGCCAGACGCGATGTGGATTCCATGTTGAGCGAATTGCTCCTCAACGACCTGATCGCGGTGGAACGAAAACTCGAACGTCTAACCGACGAACGCAAAAAAGGCGGGACGGATAAAGCCTTGAACGAAAAACAAACTGTGTTGTTCAATCGCCTGCTCGAAGCCTTGAACAACGGCACACCACTCCGCAAATTGGAATATTCGCACGAAGATGTGAAGGAACTTTCTTCGTTCGGCTTGCTCACGCGGAAACCGGTACTGGTTGTGTTCAACCTAAGCGAGGGACAAACTGCCCCGCAAATGGCATTGGATGTTCCCTCTGTAGCATTGATGGGGAAACTTGAGATGGAGATCGCTCAACTTTCGGCGGAGGATGCCGAAATATTCATGCAGGAATACGGGATCAAGGAACTCAGTCTGAACAGGATGATTCGACTGTCGTATGATTTGCTCCAAGTACAGTCTTTCTTCACCGTCGGCGAGGACGAAGTGCGCGCGTGGGAGACGAAACGCGGCGCCACCGCGCAGGAAGCCGCGGGTGAGATCCACACCGACCTCGCGAAGGGATTCGTCCGGGCAGAGGTGGTGGCGTACGACGACCTCATCAGCCTCGGGGGGATGAATGAAGCGAAGTCAAAAGGGAAGTTGAGACTCGAGGGCAAGGAATATCCCGTCCAGGATGGGGATATCGTCCATATCCGGTCAAGTCTTTAAAATACATATTCGAAATACACCTTTCGTATCTTCGAGAACCAGGCAGTTAATGGTAAAAATATTTCAGGAGACTTTGAACCATGGCTTACAAAATCAAAAAATGGAATCTGGATGAACTCTTCACCGGCTTCGACAGCCCTGAATTGAACGCCGCGTTCGATAACGTGGAGGAACAGGTCGCCTCGTTCGAGGGTTTGCGCGGCAAACTCAAACCCGATATTGACACGGAAACTTTTCTCGAGGCGGTGCGCGCTTCCGAAGCGACATCGAAGATCGTGAACCGAATTTATGCGTTCGCGGGACTATCCTTCGCAGAGGATACGCAAAACCAACAGGCACAAAGCCTGCTGGGACGCGTGCAACAGTTCGTGGCAGAAATGCAGAACCGCACACTGTTCTTTAGCTTGTGGTGGAAGGATGTGGACGACGCAAATGCCGAACGCTTGATGAGCGCGTCAGGCGATTATCGTTATTATCTCGAAGAGATGCGTCACTTCAAACCACACACGTTGACTGAGCCGGAGGAAAAGGTTGTCAACCTTAAAGATGTGACCGGCTCGAACGCGCTGGTCAATTTATACGATGCCATCACGAATCGTTATGTGTTCAAGTTGAAAGTGAACGGCAAAGTCCAGGAGTTGACTCGCGCACAACTGCAACCCTATATTCAAGGACCCGACCCCAAACTGCGCGCGGCGGCATATCAGGAAATGTACCGCGTGTACGGAGAGGATGGACCTGTCCTTGGGCAGATGTACCAGACCCGCGCCCGCGACTGGCACAATGAAAATATCAACATGCGCAAGTTCAAGAGCGCCATGTCGGTCCGCAATCTGGCAAACGACGTGCCCGACGAAGCCGTGAACGCTTTACTTGAAGTGACGAAAAAGAACGCGAAGGTCTTTCAACGCTATTTCAAGATGAAGGCAAAACACCTCGGCGTCGAGAAACTCCGCCGCTACGATATTTATGCGCCTGTGGCAAAATCAGACAAGGCGTTCGATTTCAATGCCGCGGCGAACATGGTGATCGAGTCGTTCAACGCGTTCGACCCAAGAATCGGCGAACTCGCCAGACGCGTGTTCGACAAGGACCATCTCGATAGCGAAGTCCGCAAAGGAAAACAGGG
>DAOTZF010000051.1:0-1943 GCA_034434415.1 Anaerolineales bacterium
GCGAGGCGGTCGCACACCTCTTTGAAGAATGGTTTGAGTCCCCACCATGCATGAAGCACAAGCACGCCGGGTCCGCCTTGTTCCGGCGACGCGAGATACGCGTTGACTTTCTTTCCGTTCACATCAAGCTGGATTTCAGATGATTGGATGGACAAAACGCACGCTCCTTTTATCCGCATTATATCAGAACGTGTGTTCTAGTTACAACCAGCGCCTCACGCGGGACCTGTAGCCTGTGTACCCCTCCCCGAACTTTTTCTCCAGGTAAGCCTCTTCGTGCTCGATCACCAGCTTGTTCATCAGAAGGACAAAGACCGGCGCAAGAGGGAAACCCCACAGGTTCCCAAATGTGAGCGGGAAGCCGATCAACATGAAAACCATCCCTAAGTAGATCGGGTTGCGCGTGAAGCGATAGATACCGCTCGAAACAACAGTTTTCACCGACCCGTGCGGATCCAAGGTTGTGCGCGCTTTCATGAACGAGTAAAAAGCAAGTATTCCGAACAGAAAACCGATTCCCGCCAGCGCCAGCCCAATGTTGCGAACCACCGGCGAAACGGCAATAGGCAAAAGGATAAACCTGCCCAGCAAATAAGCAGCTGCAATGTGAATCACCAGCAGTATGGGTGGGTGAATCTTTACATCCGCATGATCTTTATGATCACTCACAAAATTCTCCTTTACCAAATACCTGAAACCTGAGACATGGAACTTGACACTTAACACTCAAGACCAATTCTCCAGCGTTTCTTTTACCTTCATCAGGAAATTATCTGCCGACGCGCCGTCAAGGATACGATGATCGAATACGAACGAGAGATACACCATCGGGCGGATGGCAATCGCATCATCGATCACCACCACACGCTTTTGCATCGCACCGACTCCCAGAATTCCGCACTGCGGCTGGTTTATGACGGGATAGGCAAACAGTGACCCGCTGATGCCGTGGTTGGTCAACGTGAATGTGCCGCCTTTCACTTCATCGGGTTGTAGTTTTTTAGTCCGCGCACGATTCGCTAAATCATTGACCGAGCGCGCCATAGCCAGCAGAGACAAATTATCTGCATCCTTAATCACTGGAACGATCAGTCCTTCCTCGCCGAGCGATGTCGCCATACCGAGGTTGACCGCTTTGTGAACTAGCACGCCTTCATCCGTCCATGACGAATTGACCATCGGATAATTCTTCACTCCCGCAACAATTGCCATCATGAAATATGCGGTGAACGTGAGGTTGACTCCGTCGCGCGAGAAGATCTCCTTGTTGGCTGAACGATGCTTGACGACGCGAATCATGTCCGCTTCCATCACGGTTAACACGTGTGGTGACGTTTGCTTGGACATGACCATATGCTCGGCGATCTGTCTGCGAATCGTAGTGTGTTTAATGAGTTGGTCCCCAACTAACGATGTTACGTGTTGCGTGGAACGTGGAGCGATAGTCTCTTTTCCTTTTTCCTCTTTCCATTTTCCACTTTCCACGTAATTCAACACATCATTTTTCGTGATTCGACCGTTCAACCCCGATCCTTTCACCTGCTGTAAATTGACTCCGTGCTCCGCGGCGATCTTTGCAACAACGGGTGAAATAAATCCAATTTCCCGGTTGGCGGTTAGCGGCTGATTGTTGACCGAAGACTGAATGCCGACCGCTGATGGCTTTGCTTCCTGCAACTTTGAACTTGGAACTTGGCCACTTGAAACCTCAACCGATTCGCCCGGCTTCCCTATGAACGCCAACACGGCTCCCACCTTTGCAGGGAGTCCCTCCTCCGCAACGATCTTCAACACTGTCCCAGACGCGGGCGCAGGGATTTCGGTGTCCACTTTGTCGGTGTTCACTTCGAGCAAAGGCTCCAACTCATTGACCGTGTCGCCTTCCTTTTTCAGCCATTTGATGACGGTTACTTCTTCAACGCCTTCGCCGAGCAATGGGACAA
>DAOTZF010000052.1:0-4329 GCA_034434415.1 Anaerolineales bacterium
GGAGTTTCACAGATCGCCTGCCTGATCCTTTCCGCCACTTTGATCGCTGTTTCAAACTCCGTCTCTGGCAGGAGGATTACGAACTCTTCGCCGCCATATCTCCCCACCAGGTCGATTTCACGGACCGAATCCTTGCACCGTTTGGCAAATTCCTGTAAAACCATGTCGCCGGTCTGGTGCCCGTGTGTATCGTTGATTTGTTTGAAATGGTCGAGGTCGAGCATCAGGCAGCAGAAGGGGCGGTGGAAGCGGCTTGCCCTTGAGAATTCTATTTTGCCCAGTTCGAAAAGACTGCGGCGGTTGTGCATGCCTGTCAGCGGATCCGTCAACGCGAGACTCTGCACTTCCTGAAACAGTCGCGCGCGTTCCAGCGACGTGCCGATTTGTTTTGCAAAAATGGACATGATCGGCAAATCTGAAGGGGAAATACCGCTCCCCCACACCCACAAAATACCCAGAAGATTATCTTCGAAGACCAGCGGCAGTCGTAATGGCTTTATCGCAGAGGTGACCCCGATCCCTTGCAGAATCTCCCTTATACCCTCCGTTTGTATGTGATCAAACAATACCTGAATTTCATTTTCTGGTCTGACGATCACTGCAGGGTCACGCAGATTCTCTGTTTCGCCCCATATGGAGTTTAACTTATCCATGGGGATGACATGCTGTACCAACGGAAAGCCAATGCCAGCCTCCATTCTTTCAAGAACTTTAGGTTCCATGGATGCGCGGTTGATTGTAAATATTCTCCGATCACGATGATAGAGGGCTATCACGCAGGTCAATTGAATCTTATTCAGTTCCTCCTCCAAAGTTTGGAAAATCTCATCGGGCGTGAGAGCCTTTTCGATATGGGTTGTGATATGGGCAAGCGCATAGATCAGGTTATTGGAATGGGCGAGCTGATCCAGCCACTGGCGTTCGGTCTGTGACTTGCGCATTTGTTCGATGGCTGTGGCAAGCTGGCTCGCCAGCGTTGTGAGTAATTGTTCATCCTCGCCCGTGAAGGCGTCCCTTTTCACGCTTTCCGCGTTGATGACGCCAAGCACACGACCCCTGATCTTGATCGGCACGCAAAGCTCGGAGGAGATCGTCTCATCTACTTTTATGTAGTTTTCCAGCTGGTTCACATTCCCGGTGCGAATGGGCCGACCTGTTTCGGCTACCTGGCCGGTGACGCCCTGCCCGAGTGGAACATCCATCGCGCGTAATTCATTCGACGAAATAAACCGATAAGATGGATGGGCATGGAGAACTCCGGCGTTTCCATCCAGAAGCAGGATGCCGAAATTGTCAGAGAACAGGTTCCTGCCGATGATCTCCGTGGCGCGTTCGATCAATTGGTCTTCATTGTCCGCCTGAATCGAGGCGAGAGCCACATCATGCAGGGTGGTTAGTTCGACGAGCTTCTTCTGTGCCTCCTCCAGCAACTGCGATTTCAACAAGACCAGCGCGATTTGTTCTGCCACGAGCTCGGCGCGTGAAATTTCAGCGGGATCGAACGAACGACTTTCGTTATATCCCAGAATAAGAGATCCCAGATTTTGGTTTTGCGCAATGAGAGGAATACCCAGCATGGATTGATTGGTAAAACGCGAAGCGAACTTCGGATCCATGTAGGGAGAGTTTTTTATTTCGGCGATGACAAGTGGACGACCTTCCTTCAGGATCGAGGAAGTCAGGGTCATCTCACCCGGCTCGAAGCGCATTTGCGGGTATGAATCCCGGAAGGAGCCAAAGGCTACCATTGGAATGGTCATGGCGTTCGCTTCGTCCCAACGCGCAAAGAAGCAATCGTCCGCTTTGAAGAGCTCGGCGATTTGATTTACCAGAATCCGAAGAGTCGATTCTAAATCGTCTGATCGAAGAGCCGTACCGGTGATCTGGTTAAGAAATTCGAGGAATGTGGCGTACTCCTGATGGGTCTTTTCCAGTTTTTCCAAACGGAGAATGGCGTCGTTATGCTCGCGCAAGACGGTTGCCATGCGGCCCACAATGAATGCCACGAAGAACAACAGGGCGCTTCCAATGATATACCCCGCGCCTTCGGTCAATTCGCTCAGCGGGTGTCTCAATACGAGCATCGAGGCGACGTCTGTAACTATCGAGATGATAGTGGTGATTATTCCGCCAGCTACTCCGAAGTACCAACTGCCCAGAATGACCGGAAAAAGGGCAAGCGAGGTAATGACCGTTCCGTACGAGGAGTGAAAACGGGAAAAAACCCACATGTACAAGACGAAGGTAAGACTGATGATGATGTAGCGGAGCGTTTTGTTTGGCGGTGCAAGGAGATTTGGAGCGCGCATCCCGTTTACCTTTAAGTTCTCATTGTATTCCTTCCCCGCGAAAGAAAGATTACAACTTTAGAATGCTTCGTTAGGAAGCGTAGTGAAAGATCAAAATGTCCGCCTGCCGCGCATCATGTATTCACATGATTTGGGTTGGCGATATATTGCCACCAGTTATTGTGGATGCCGTTCCTGCGCCCAGATGTTTTGGGGAAATGCTTCATCCACCATTTGTGATGTTCGCGGGTATCGCCATTCCCCCATTCTTCGGCAGCGACCTCGCGCGTGACTCCCTTGAAGTTGGGAAAGTTGTACAACCAGTCGTCACATTCGCTCACCACAACTGAGGGATTGTTCCAATCGTAATCACGGACGCTGTTCGGCGCAAAATGGACATTGCCCAGCGCGGCTTTACCCGGGGCGACCCGGTCGTACCGTGTGAAGCGATTCCAAAGGTTGGCATCGCCGGTCAAATGTCCGAAGGTCTTTTCCATGATCGATTCGGCGCGGTGTCCCATGTTTTCGAGCATCTCCCCCACGCCGCGTTCGTATGAAAAGCCCATGACGACGAAACGACGTTTTGCCGTCTCCGTGTTTTTGAGAGGGGGAGCGTTGCACCAGAACGCGCCGGGCCCGCCCATGATGGATTCGTAAAACCCCGCGTGCGGAAAGTTAAAGACCCAGACTTCGTCTATCTCGTTTTTTGCCACGCGCTGTAAAACGTTGAAGCGTTTGAGGATGGCGTGATAATCCACTTCGGGCGGCGAGCGGGGAGGTGTCTCGCCGCGCATCACACTCAGGTACATTTCCGCGTCATAGACGAATCCATCCACTTTGGCAGGGAACGCGTCCACATCGATGCGCTGGATGATCTGATAACGGACGAGTCCCCCGCTGGTCTGCAGGATGTCGGACATGAAGCCCTTTCCGAGCTCTTCCACGCTGTTCCAGTGCATGAATTCAGAAAGTTTCCTGCCCGAGGCTTTGTCCACCACAGGGTCATAAACAATGACGAGTGTCTTGAGAATCGTCTGCTGGGGAGGTTCGTCTGAGGAGTCTGGGGCAATCATCCCTTGCGCGGGTTGCGTGGCTTTTCGTCGAAAGAGCGATCTATAGAAGTTCATGGAAACCTCTACGGCAAATTCGTTGCGAAGTAGACCTGATCTTCGATCGCAAGATACAACACATAATTCGGGCTGGCTGTCATCGCCCCTACAGGACCCGCCTGGAATGGATTCCCTTCACCTGCAAAGCCGGTGATCTGGTTTTGAAGTTCGAGCGATCGCGGCGTGAAGCGGAAGACCGTGCGGTTTTCTGAATCAAGCAGGAGGAGTACGGTATTCGGCGAGGCAGTGAGCGACATTTGTGTGAAGTGCGCCTGTGCAAAGAGGTTAATATCCTGATGCGCAGGGAAAGGATCGAGGAAGTTGAGGGGATCGACGCAACGTGTTGGTGTTTGAGCGATGCGGCTGAACGTACACGTGGAAATGTGACCATCGGCATGCAGAAGGTAGAGGTCGTCGCCACTCACCGCGAGGTCGATGGCAGTGTCGAGGGTATCGGGTATTTGGTTGCCGAAATAAAAGTAGGGAGTATCCACGAACGTGCTTTCCTGACCGACATACACCCAGACCGATCGTGCGGTTGCATCCAGCACGTACAAGTTTCCACCATCCAGCACGAACCCGGTGATGCGTCCCCAATTCGTGTTCGGAAGTGACGGAAGCGGGATCGCTTGAGGCACCTGCCCCGGTGCGCAGTACAAAAGATTCCCCATGGCATCGATTCCCAGAACGTTAGCGCCGGCAAGGTTTACCTTGGGCAATGCCAGCAAGTCCACCAGCGTGCCGACCTGATAACCCGCGTATGTGCCTGGTTTGCAATTGAAGGTCAAATCGAGATCGAGACTGCGGCCCGTGAAGGTTGCATGCAGGATCTCGCCGCGCGTCGCTTCGAGCATGTACAGGTCGCTTTCACTCGCCGCCATGCGGCTGATCTGTGTATCGCCGCCGAGTCCGTTGGTGAAGGCGGGGATGAA
>DAOTZF010000053.1:0-13886 GCA_034434415.1 Anaerolineales bacterium
GGACTCGAACCGCAATTACCTCGCCAGCAAACACACGCTCAAACATTTGCGCGCGGGTGAAATGGCGCTGACCAAACTCGCCGAACGGAATTCGTGGGATACTTGGGAGGAGAAAATGGGACGCAAGCAAACGGCAGACTATGCCATCGACGAAGCAGAGCGCATCCTGCGCGAACACGTTGTTCCGCCTCTGGAGCCGCGACAGGAAGCAGAGTTGGATCGCATCCTTGCGGCGGCGGAAAAAGAGACGGTGAGGTCAAAAGGTAAACAGGTATACAAGTAGACAAGTCCACACGGAGACAACTCACGCGTTTACCTATTTCCGTGTTTCCTTGTGTACGCTTTCAAGCCAAAAAGTCATATTCATGCAAACCAGGAGTTATACCCCCATGCTCAAACAATCACACGCAATATCGGAAGAACTCATCGAATGGCGGCGGGACTTCCACATGCACCCCGAAATCGGATTCGAACTGCACCGCACGTCGAAGATCGTTGCGGACGAGTTGGAGAAGATGGGGTATAGAGTCAAACGCAATGTCGGCAAGACCGGCGTGGTCGCCGAGATCGGCGAAGGCGGCAAGATGGTCGCCATCCGCGCAGACATGGACGCTCTGCCCATCCTTGAGATGAACGACACGGAATATAAATCGCAAAACGAAGGCGCAATGCACGCCTGCGGGCATGACTCCCACACTGCCATGGCACTCGGCGCGGCGTTGTTACTATCCAAAGAAAAACTGCCGGGGCGTGTACGATTTTTGTTCCAACCCTGCGAAGAGACTGTGGACGAGGAGGGCAAAAGCGGCGCGCAGAGGATGTCCGCCGAGGGAGCGATGGAAGGCGTGGACTTCGTCATCGCGCAGCACGTGGACCCGACCAGACCCGTCGGCACGATCGGCATCAACGCAGGACCAAGTTCAGGCGGTGTCGATTCGTGGCACGCGGTCATCAAAGGGAAGGGCGGGCACGGAGCGCATCCCGATAAAACCGTAGACCCATTTTATTTGATGGCGCATGTCATCATCGCGTTGAACGCCATCATCTCGCGGCGTATCAATCCGTTCGAGCCTGCTGTGGTAAGCATCGGTTCGATCAGCGGCGGCTTCACAGAAAATGTGATTCCTGAATCCGTGAAGATCACTGGAACTCTGCGATACACCAACGAGACGGTGCATCAACAAATCCATGCAGAGATCGAGCGTGCATTTGACATTGTGAAGGCACTGGGCGGGGATTATGAAATCCGTTACGACCTGGGCGGACCACCGATGATCAATGACAAGTATGTTTCGGAGATGATCGAGAAAGCCGGCAAAGATCTACTCGGCGTGGAAAATGTCGGTGAAATACAGAAAACCCTCGGTGCAGAGGATTTTGGCGAGTTCATGAAGCACGCCCCCGGTGCGATGTACACCCTCGGAACACAAAAAGCAGGTCACGAAGAGTATCTGCTCCATCATCCCAAATTCGACCTCGATGAACGCGCTCTGCCCATCGGCACTGCCTTGCTGGCGGAAACGGCAAAGCGATTCCTGGCTCAATAGTTTGTTTTGAAAATCAGAACAACTCGCGGCTTGATTGCCGCGTGTTGTTTTTTAACTACACACAGAACATGAAAACTGTTATACAATACCGGGCGGGAATCGCATTGGGGAAAAATGTCACTTTATCTCAACCTACCATTCTGTTGCGGTACGTATCTTTTCTTATCCGCGGTACTCACGGCATTCGCCGGATACGCCTACCTGGTAAACTTGAAACGTCCTGCGGATGATCCCCAGAAAAAGAAGTATTACGTCAATGGAATATTTGTCATGCCGCTTTTCTGGCCCCTCCTGCTGATCGGCTGGGTATTGTTCATTATTTTGAAGGCGATCTATTATGGACTCTTCCTGATTCTATTCGCCCTCGCCATGGTGTTCATCCGCAAGCCCTTCTGGCTGACCTGGCTGGAAAAGATCGCCTTGAAGATCGGAGGGATGTTAATGGATGCCAATTCCACATTGATCAAACTTACCTTTGGAGATTCCCCATCCAGCCTTTGATTCGGAACAGGCTATTGAGAGTCGCTTTCGTGTGCACGATAAGGAATCATCATTAACAAACCGATAGCGATGACGATCTGACCGATCAACACACCCGCGGACTGCCACGGACCGAAATACGGAACCATGGGCAGGGGCTGAGTGCCCAAGCCGAAAATGTCCGCCATGCCGGTGAAGACCGCGATCACGTAACCCGTGCTCACCAGCCGCGAGCCGATATCCGCCAGGATGCTGCGCTGTTCCTTGCCCCACAACGCCAACAGACCGACATAGCCGCCAGCGCAGATCATCGCCAGCCCGATGAGGAAGACTGAAATCTGGATGAAGCCAACCACCGGGCTTCTGTCCACACCGAACCAGTTTGGTTTTGCGCCGAGGACGAAGATAAACAGGCCGATGACTACGAGGATGAGGCTGAATCGAATCCGCAGGTAGGAAATGCGAAAGCCGGGTTCTGCTGTCATCATGAGGGCAAATTCTTTCTGAGGAAGCGCAGCCAGTTGCCACCGAGGACGTTCTCCGCATCCGCTTCAGTGTAGCCGCGTTCCTTTAATTTTAATGCGATCATCTGCAGGTCGGCAATGGATTCGAACCCCGTTGGGACAGATTGCAAGCCAAATCCGCCATCGAAATCCGAACCGATACCCGCATGTAGTGAGTTACCTGCCAGTTGGCAGACGTGGTCAATGTGGGCGATGTACGAGTCCATTGAAACTTCCTCGCGGCGGCTTCCCGTTTTGCGGGACCAACCCAATTTAAGGAACGTATTGAAAGGCACTGACCCGATCACACCGCCGCGTTCGATTAACTTTTCGATCACGCGGTCCGACACATGCCGGTTTGAGTCTGTTCCTTTCAGGAGGGCGACGCAATTCGAGTGACTCGCCATCACCGCGCCATCGTAACGATCCAATGACTCCAACGCGGCGGCTTCGTCCATGTGGCTAATATCGAGGATAAAGTTCAATTCTGCCATAGCGGAGATCAATTCACGCCCCTCGTCAGTGAGCGGACCAGGTTCATTCGTCCCGCCGCAGTAACGCGTTCCCATCCAGGCGGGACCGATCATCCGCAAACCCATCTCCCACCAGTCGGGGAGTTCGTTTAGCGAGCGAATCCCTTCCGCGCCTTCCATCAGCAAAACCATTCCCACCGGATGACCTTCTCCTTCTTGAACAGGTTGAGACCAATGCTGAATCAGGGCATCCAATTCTCCCGTCGATGCAATGAAGCGGAATTTATCGGGATGCGAATCCGTCCACTTGCGATAGAGCGTCCATTGTTCGCGATAGAGTCGACGCGCGGTGTCGTAATCGGGATACCACTGGGTTTCCCACAATTCCTTCTTGCGCGCGGGGCAGGCGAACAATGTAGAAAAAATGATCCCGACGTTGCCGCGCTGGTATTCATCCCACCCGAGGAGCGAATCACCGTTGCGGTCGGGGATCAGAGTGTTGGCTTCGATCCGGCGCGTTTCTGCCAACGGACGCGTGTAATCGCGTTTGAAGGTGAGCATGTTCCAGGCAATATCCTGGTGCGAGTCGACGATCAGATGCATGGCATGAAAAACGCCCCGCTTCGGCGGGACGTTTGCTATTTCCCTTCGGCGTCTTCCGCCGGCGGCTCTAACGGCGATTCGCCGGACGCTTCGTCGTCCTCTGCATTGAATTCGGCCGCGAGGAGTTTGAAATCCTTGTCGGCGAACGCAGCAGAATCCACTTTGCGAAGGCTAAGCCCGATCCGATGCTGGTCGGGGTCGATGCGAATCACGCGCAAGGTTTTCACATCGCCTTCCTTGAGCACTTCCTTGGGATGTTCGACTCGATGGTCGGCAAGTTCGGAGATGTGGATCAAACCCTCCACATCGTCATCGAGGCGGGCGAACGCGCCGAATTTCGTCAGGCGCGTGATCTTACCCTCGACAAGTTGACCGACGCTGTATTTTTCGATGCGCGAGCGCCAGGGATCGTCCTGCAATGCGCGGACGGAGAGCCCGATGCGCTTCTTTTCACGGTCGACGTTGATCACCTTCACTTTGACTTCCTGCCCCACTTCAAGCACTTCGCGCGGGTGTTCGATGTGATCCCACGAAAGTTCCGAGAGGTGCACAAGCCCGTCTGCGCCGTTGATGTTGATGAACGCGCCGAAATTGGCAAGGCTGGTAACGCGGCCAGTGTATACCTGACCCTCTTCCAGTTCGTCGATGACGCGTTCCTTCAATGATTGCCGCGATTCGGTGCTCGCTGCGCGCTCGGATAAAATGAGTCGCCGTCGTTCGCGATCCACTTCGATCACGCGCACTGAGATCGGTTGCCCGACCATTTTCTGATATTTCTGCTCGGGCGTCTCGCCGCTGATCTGAGTGCGGCGCATCGCGCCAACTTGGGATGAGGGGACAAACCCGCGCAAGCCTTCGACCGCAACGATCAAGCCGCCTTTATTGAAGCCGATGATCTTGCTTTCGATCACCACTCCGTCAGTGACGAGTTTTTCAACGTCGTCCCACGAAATTTGCTCCTGCGCGCGTTTCAGGGAGAGAACAACGTTGCCGTTCGAATCTTCCGGGTTGATAACGAAAACATGAACTTCCTGACCCACCTGCAACGCTTCGATCTCGTTCGCGGTGAGTTGATCTAATTCACGACCAGAAACCACCCCTTCCGATTTGGCGCCGATGCTGATGAGGATCTGGCTGGGGCTGACGCTCGCGATCGTACCTTTGCGAATCTCGCCAGCCTGAGGCAAATCAACGCTCAGTTCTTGTTCCTTCAGCAACGACTCCATCGTTTGGTTGTTTGCGTTATTTGGTTCTCCCTGCTGATTGTGCTCACTCCCTTGGGAAGGCAGGGCTTGGTTCTGATCTGTCACTAGATGCTCCGGGTGGATAAAATGTAAGCGGGATTATACAGGTGAATGGACAACTTGACAACCCAGCATGCTTCGTCGGAAGAACGACTCCTCGCAAAGACATAACACGCGTTATAATCACGCTTCGGAGTCATATTAATGCCACCTATTTTCCCCTTCACAGCCATTGTAGGACAGGAGCGCATGAGGCGCGCCCTCATTTTGAACGCCGTTGACACAAGAATCGGTGGCGTATTGATTCGCGGTGAACGCGGCACAGCCAAATCCACCGCGGCGCGCTCGCTTGCCGCGCTGCTTCCCAAAGTCAAAGTCGTGGACGATTGCCGCTTCGGCTGCGACCCGGACAAACCCAATACCTGGTGCACCGAATGCAAAGAACGGTTCGCAGGCAATAAAGCCGTCCCTTCGCACACGCGCACCACTCCGTTTGTGAACCTGCCCGTCTCCGCTACGGAAGACCGCGTGGTCGGCACGCTCGACATCGAGCAAGCCATCCAGAAGGGCGAACGTCATTTTGAACCCGGCGTTCTTGCCGGAGCGAATCGCGGATTGCTTTACATTGACGAAGTAAACCTGCTCGACGACCATGTGGTGGATGTACTATTGGATTCCGCCGCGATGGGAACCAACATGGTCGAACGTGAGGGGATCTCCTTCTCTCATCCGGCACGCTTCATTCTCGTCGGGACGATGAATCCAGAAGAAGGGGAGCTTCGTCCGCAACTTTTAGATCGCTTCGCCCTCTCCGTGGACATCGTCGGCATCCGCGATGCGCGCGACCGTGTCATGATCATGGAACGCAACCTCGGCTTTGAGCAGGATGCCGAAGCCTTCCGCCAGCAATGGATGTCCAAAGAGGAAGAACTTTCACAGCGGATCGCCAAGGCGCGCGAACTCGTCGGGGAGGTGAAGCACACCAGCCGCGACCTACTATCCATAGCCGCTTTGACCGCTTCCCTTAATGTGGACGGTCACCGCGCAGACCTGGTCATCCTGAAAGCCGCGCGCGCGCAAGCCGCGTTCGAAGGTCGGACGAAGATCAACGATCACGATATCGCTCTCGCCGCAGAATTGGCATTGCCGCATCGCATCAAGCGGACTCCCTTCCAGCAAGCCGAGATGACCAGTGAGCAATTGCAGGAGCGCATCGAGCAGTTGGCGGGTCAATCCATGCCCGAGGAATCCGAAGCGGACGAGTCTGAATCGCAGCAAAAACAATCCGAGGAAAAAAAAACTTAAAGCTCGAAGATGAGCGCGAAGAGGGTCCGCAGGAGGGTAAGCCCGAACCGATGCCGCAGGATGTGTTTGCGAACACATCCGCGAATTGGTGGGAGGGCGGCCAGAAGGTGAAGCCCGGCGAGAAGTTTCAGCCGCGCAAGTTGAACACCCCGCTCGATAAGTTGACGCGTAAACAAGCGGGCAGGCGTTCGCTCACCAAGACCGAGCGCAAACACGGACGCTACATCAAGGCGCGCCCCGCCGGTGAAAAAAAGGACGATATCGCCTTCGATGCCACGTTTCGCGCCGCGGCTCCATTCCAAAAGAAGCGTGTTGAAAAAAGAAAGCGACTCGCATTTGCCATCGAATCGTCCGATCTGCAACGCAAAGTGCGCGTCAAGCGGGTGGCGAATCTCGTTCTGTTCTTGGTGGATGCTTCATGGTCGATGGCGGTCGCGGAGCGGATGAACGCGACCAAGGGCGCGATATTGTCACTGCTCACGGATGCGTACCAGCGCCGCGACCGCGTGGGATTGATCGTCTTTCAAAAAGACCGCGCGACTCTCGTGTTACCCCCGACCAACTCCGTACAACTCGCGCAACGCGCGCTGATGGACATCCCCGTCGGCGGCAAGACTCCGCTTTCGGCAGGCTTATTCCTCGCGGCGGACGTGTTGCGGCAAGAGAAACTTCATCACCCCGATGTGGAACCTCTGTTAATTGTTTTGACCGATGGCGCGGGCAACGTATCCATCGGCGCGTTGCCCCCGCAGGAAGAATCGTACAAATTCGCCGAACTCATCGCGAACGAGAAGATCAAATGCGTCGTGATCAACATGGAACACGCCGCCTTCGACCAGGGACTCGCGCAACAACTTGCAAATCACCTCAAAGCGCCGTGCTACGCGCTGAGCGAATTGAAAGCAGAGAATTTGTATCACGCGGTGAAGGATGAGATGGCAAAGCCGATGAAGAAGTAGCTTATATACGAAGTGACAGTCATCTTGAAGATGACTGTCACTATTGTTTTTACACTACAGGATTGGCGATAGGAGTCGAGGTTGATTGAACATCTTCCTTTGCTGATCCAGCACAGCGAAGGCTTGGCAATGACATGGCGTTATTTCCCTTTCAACAACTCCTCCACCAGCGACGCGGGTACCTGCACCGCCACCACCTCCCCGCGCACGGTGACAACGCCGTTGGCGAGAATCCATTCTTCGATGACGACCTTGCGCCCGCTGTGATGTTTCACTTTTCCGCGCACTTCGAGTTCGATGCCGAGCGGTGTAGGCTTGTGATAATCCACGTGCAATGACGCGGTGAGGAAGCGCGTGTTGGGTTCCGAGGTGGGGTCGGCGTCTTTAGCGGAGCGGTACGCGGCACCGGCGGCTGTCCCTGTGCCGTGACAGTCGATCAAGGAGGCAAGCAACCCGCCGTAGACGTAGCCGGGGATCGCGATGTGATACGGCTTCGGCATGAAGTGACAGACGGATTCATCGCCGTCCCAGTAACTTTTGATATGGTGTCCATGTTCGTTGAGCGTGCCACATCCGTAGCAGTGGGCATATGATTCGGGATAGTATTCTTGAAAGGATTTTTGCTGGGTCATGTGATGTCCTTGGCGTTATGGGGTTCCGGTAACAACCGTCCCGACGGGGAGAGGCGGAGCCGGGGCTGGAGTCATCGATGAGGTTTGAGTCACTTGTAAAGTTTGTGTCAGCCCGGGAGTGCGAGTCCGAGTTGGCGAGGCGAACGGCGTAGACGAGAGAGTTGGCGCGCGCGTAGGCGCATCGCCCTGCAACAAAAATTGACCGACAACTTTCCATTCCAGCCCGACAAAAATTTGCACTTCATACGTGCCGGGCAACCACTCTTCGGGCGGCGCCTCCCACTCGGTGAAACCGTAACCGCCGGTCTCGCCATCCCACGGAATTGTTTCGTAGTGAACCAGTTCACCGTCGCGAATCCAAAGAGCGGTCCATTGAGAGCCGGGCACCATTTCGGCATACGTGAACACCGCGCACATATAGCGGATGGGGTTTTGAAAAACCGCCGCCGCTTCAAAATCGAGAAAGTTCGAGCAATTGAGCGTGAATTGAAGCGGGCTGAATGCCGCATTGGGATTCGGCGTGACCACACTTTCGAACAACGCCTCGATCGCCAGCGGTATGAACGGTGTCGAAGTAAAGAGAGGCGTATCCGTCGCCGCGGGTGTATCGGTGATGGTCGGTGACAATGTGATGGTCGGCGAAAGCGTGATGGTCGGAACGGTTGTAAGAGTGGGCGTCAGCGTGGGAGTTGAACTGGGCGGAAAATACCGATATGCGATGGGTTCGCCATAGAACAACAGCCAGAGCCCGAATGACAGCAATAACAGCGCGCCGACCAATGTGAACCACCCGCCTCTTTCCCGTTGACGTTTGATCCGGTAAAAGGTGAGTTTTCTCGCCGATTGAAGCGCGCGGATCCCGGAGCGGAATATCCACAACGCGGCGATGACAGACATGACGACCGCGGCGATGATGCCTGCACGAATATCCATGTCAAAGATTATAGCAGGGGGAGGAAAAAAGGATGAAGGATGAATTCAGAAGGATGAGGGCAGTAGACACGTAAACAGGGAAACACGTTTACATGTGTATTTACGTGTTTCCTTATGTACTTTACGGCGTCGGCGCGACGATCACCGTGTTCCTCACAATGCGCGGCTCGACCCATAACGCGCGGTCGCCGGAGGCATTGCCTAGTGAAAGGACGGTGAACACGAACCGCACATCCTGCCCCGCGAGCGGACTGAGATCGAGGTCCACGACAAAATAGTTCCGGTCGTATTGTTCGCCGAACGCCCAGAAATCGCGCACGATTCCATCTGAAAGTTGGTAGTCGATGCGGAACAAAACACCGCAGGAGGTCGCGCCTCCTTCGCAGTTGACAATAGCCTGCAAGTGATCTCCGTTTTGCACCCTGAACGAGGGATACACACCTCGGATGTAACCGTTCGACACATTCTGCGGCGCGGTCAACAGGCTTGGGCGCGGGAGGGTTGTGCCATCTTCAAGTCTCGATGAAGTCTGCCGCAGGATAAAGCCGTTCCGATCATTGTTTGTGCCCGGGCAATCGCGCGTCCCTGCATCGTTGAACCACTGTGCGGAACAGGCATTAGCGACAAAGTCATACACGAGCCCGGTCACCTCCGTTGTTCTCACACGAATGGAAACCCAGAACGGTTGGTTTGCGCCGGAGGAAGTCCCGAAGAGTTCACCGCGTTCGTTGCGTATTAACCAATTGCCGCGGTAGTCACCCCCGATCACCGGCGCAGTGAAGTTCATAACCACATCCACTGTTTGACCGGGCGCTACGCTGAACGGGAGGGGAGTGAAATTCTGCCCGCCCATCTGCGTCCCGCTGAAGAACACGATCCGATAATTCGTTGTCCAGGTGCAAGTGCCGCTATTTCTCAGCCGCCAGATCTTGGTAAAACTGGAACCCGGCGCGAACGTGGAATTATCCGGGACGGTCACATCGCGCACGAACTCGATGCGGTCACAGCCGCGATTGGGGGTTGGTGTGCGCGTTTGGAACGGCGTCCGCGTGGGAGTGAGCGTTCTCGTAGGTGTGATCGTCGGGGTGCGGGACGGCGTCCGTGAAGGTGTGATGCTCGGGGTAATCGTCCGCGTCGGAGTGGGTGTTCGCGAAGGCGAAGCAGTAGGGGTCATTGTTCGGGTTGGTGTACGCGTCACCGTTGGAGTGCGCGTCGGGGTTTGAGTCGGGGTCCGGGATGGCGTTAGAGTGAATGTCGGAGTCCGTGAGGGTGTGATTGTCGCGGTGTTTGTGCGCGAAGGCGTGACAGTCGCACTCGGAGTTTGAGTCGGAGTATTGCTTGGAGTTGAAGTGAATGTCGCGGTAGCGGTCGGCGACGAAGTCGCAGTTTTGGTAGGTGTACTTGTAGGCGTACGCGTCGCAGTTGAGGAGGGCGTGAGAGTGAACGTTGATGTGCTACTCGGCGTGGAGGTAAAGGTCGCTGTCGGCGATGAGGTCACGGTCAGCGTAGGTGTATTCGTCGGCGTGCGCGTCGCGGTGGCGGAGGGCGTGAATGTCAACGTTGATGTGTCGGTCGGTGTCAGCGTACGAGTAGGCACCGGCGTCCGCGTTGAAGTTGCAGTTGAAGTATTGGTTGGAGAAGGCGTGACCGATACAGTTGGCGTCCTTGTGGGAGTTCGAGACGGCGTGCTTGTAAAGGTCGCTGTGTGCGACGGTGTCAATGTGAACGTTGGTGTGAATGTTTGCGACGGCGTAGGCGTTGACGTAAATGTTGGAGACGATGTTATGGTAACAGTTGACGTCTGTGTAGGTGTGCGGGAAGGCGTAAGAGTAAATGTCGGCGTGTTTGTTGGGGTCCGCGTGAACGTTAGTGTCGACGTTGGCACAGTTGTATGTGTGAAAGTTGACGTGAAAGTTCGCGAAGGTGAAGCCGTTGCAGTCAACGTCGGGCGTGGTGTGGAGGTAAATGTTCGTGTGGAGGTTGGCAATGGGGTGAGCGTTGCAGTACTCGAAGGTGTCACTGTGAATGTCGCGGTAGCGGTTTGTGAAGGTGTTGAAGTTCTACTCGGCGTGACAGAGGGTGTGGCGGAGGAAGTCGAAGTAGCGCTGGGTGTATAGGTGGAGGTGAACGTCCGTGTTGGAAGCGGAGAAGCCGTAACACTCGGGGGCGGCATGATCGTTGAGGTTTGCGTCGAGGTGGGACGCGGAGTCAACGATGCTGTTGGCGTGAAGGTTTTCGTGGCAGTTGAGGTGGGCGTATTACTCGGAGTTTGGGTTGGTGTACGCGAAGGAGTTACCGTGAAGGTCGCGGTAGCGGTTGACGATGGAGTAACGGTCATTGTGGATGTGTTCGTAGGTGTCCGTGTTGGAGTCCGCGACGGCGTCAGTGTAAATGTCGGTGTGTTACTTGGGGTCTGAGTCGGCGTGCGAGAGGGAGTTAACGTGAATGTTGCAGTAGCAGTTGGTAAAGGAGTAAACGTGGTGGTGGGTGTGAAAGTGGAGGTAGGAGTCGAAGTGGACGAGGCAGTTACACTGGGAGTTTGACTCGGAGTTTGAGTCGGCGTGAAAGATGGTGTTGGGGTACGCGAAGGTGTCACCGATGGCGTCATCGTTCGAGTCGATGTGCTCGTGGGTGTTTGCGATGGTGTCGGAGTCTGTGTGACCGTAGGAGTCAGCGAAGGGGTTGCACTGGGCGTGAAGGTCGGGTCGAGACAGACGGGAGTCGAATCACCGCGTGCAAGAGGTTCGCGGGTGTTCCCATGCTCGTCGTAGATCTTGACAAATTGCACCTCGGGGAATTGTTTGAGGTTCGCCATGAGCGGCAGTGAGATGTTGTACAGCGTCCCGTTCGATTGGCACGCGCCCGCGAGATACACGTGTGCAATGCCGTCGGCATATTCGACACGACTGTAGCCGGTAAAACCGTTCAAGACGAGGGCAAGTCCCTGGTTACGTTCAACATCGCCGGGTCCTTTGAAGAATTCATCGAGCACCGCGCCGATCAAATTGCGCGAGGATGGAACGAAACGCGTTACGGGAACTTCATAAGGCAATTGACCATTGATCAAGCGGTTGTTATCGGTGAAGTAAATATTCACCTGCACGAACAGCGGCGTACGGGTCAATGTTGGTGTTCTTGTGATGGTCGGCGTCGGTGTGGGCGAAGGTGTTTGTGTGGCAGTTGGAGTCCGCGACGGAGTGCGCGTCAGTGTCGGGGTGGGAGTGAACGTCCGCGTTGAGGTGGAGGTTGCAGTTCGTGACGGCGAAGCAGTCATGGACGGTGTGAACGTTGGCGTGGCGGAGGATGTGAGCGTGGGACTGGGCGTTCGCGTCGACGTTGGCGAAGGTGAAGCCGTAGCCGTCTGGGTCGCGCTGGGTGTGAACGTCGCGGTCGGCGTCAATGAGTTTGTCACTGTTGGCTGAGGCGTACGCGATCGCGTAGGTGTAGCCGTAGCAGTCAACGTCAAAGTCGGGCGCGGTGTGCGAGTTGGGGTCGGCGTGGAAGTGGCGCTCGGTGTGAACGTGCTTGTTGGAGTCAATGTGTTCGTCGATGTAGGTTGAGGCGTGCGCGATCGCGTAGGCGAAGCCGTAGCAGTCAACGTCAGCGTTGGACGCGGCGTGTTCGTGGACGTGGACGAAGGTGTGACACTCGGTGTAAATGTGAAAGTTGGCGTGAAAGTTGAAGTCGAGGTTAGAGTGCTTGTTGGATTCAATGTGTTCGTCGACGTTGGCTGAGGCGTGCGCGACGGAGTCAATGTAAGGGTCGGGCGCGGCGTACGCGTCGGTGTGAGCGTGGAAGTCGCGCTCGGTGTGAACGTGAATGTTGGTGTTAACGTTGAAGTCGGCGTGAATGTGTTCGTTGGCGTCGATGTATTTGTCGATGTCGGTTGAGGTGTTCGAGATGGCGTCAACGTCAGTGTTGGGCGCGGGGTGTTCGTGAATGTGGGTGAAGAAGTGACACTCGGAGTGACGGTCGATGTGGGAGTCAATGTCAATGTGGGAGTGAAAGTGCTTGTCGGTGTCAGTGTAGTTGTCGAGGTCGGTCGAGGCGTGCGTGACGGGGTCAACGTCAATGTTGGACGCGGCGTGCGCGTCGAAGTTGAAGTGGGAGTATTGCTGGGGGTGAACGTGAATGTGGGCGTGAACGTTTGAGTCGGCGTCGAAGTTTGTGTCGGCGTAAAGGTAGGCGTGGGAGTTAACGTGATCGTCGGCGTTGAGGTAACTGTGTTCGTCGGTTGACGCGTAGCAGTTGGGCGAGGTGTGTTACTCGGCTTCACGGTTGAAGTGGGGATCGGGGTCCGCGTGGGAGTGAATGTTGAAGATGCAGTCGGTGTCAACGTAATTGTCGGCGTCAGGCTCGGAGTCAATGTGTACGTCGGTGTGGAGGTCGGCAATGGCGTGCGTGTCGAAGTTGAGGTGGGCGTAACGCTCGGTGTAAATGTTTGCGTGGGTGTCGATGTGTTTGTAAATGTCGGGCGCGGCGTATTTGTTGAGGTAGCCGATGAAGTCACACTCGGAGTGAATGTGGGCGATGGAGTAAAGGTTGATGTGGGCGTGAACGTGCCTGTCGGAGTCAATGTATTCGTCGATGTCGGTTGAGGTGTGCGTGACGGAGTCAACGTCAATGTCGGGCGCGGTGTATTCGTGAACGTCGATGTTGGCGTCACGCTCGGAGTGAATGTGGGCGATGAAGTGAAAGTTCGCGAAGGCGAAGCTGTAGCAGTTGGCGTAAACGTACTCGTTGGAGTCAACGTGTTCGTTGATGTGGGTTGAGGCGTTCTCGAAGGAGTCAGCGTCAACGTTGGACGCGGCGTGCGCGTGGACGTCGGCGAGGATGTGACACTCGGAGTAAAGGTCACGGTGGCAGTGAACGTCGATGTCGGCGTAAAAGTAGCAGTCGGGGTGAACGTGTTCGTGGGTGTTAACGTAATTGTTGGCGTGGAGGTGACTGTATTTGTCGGTTGACGAGTGGCAGTGGGACGCGGCGTATTGCTTGGTCTTACCGTCGAAGTGGGAATCGGGGTCCGTGAAGGGGTGAAAGTCGAAGTAATTGTTGGAGTGAGGGTGATCGTCGGAATAAGACTTGGCGTTGGAGTGGATGAACTTGTCGGTGTGAACGTCCACGTAGAGGTTGGGCGCGGTGTATTCGTTAAGGTCAAAGTGATCGTCGGACGCGGCGTGTTTGAGGCCCTTACTGTTGAAGTTGGC
>DAOTZF010000054.1:0-7726 GCA_034434415.1 Anaerolineales bacterium
TATCTTCCCCTCGAACTAATTCATAACACCGAATCGATCATGATCGCCAAAAAGATGAACACCAGGTACGAGCTTGACCACTTGTACATGCGCCAGGCAAGTTTATTTCCGCCCTTACGCCACACCATCCATGCCGCGTAGATCAAAGCACATCCAAGAACCAACGAAGAGACTAGATAGAACGTGCCTGCCAGGTTGAGAATGGGCAGCAACAATGTAACAATGACCAATTCGACTGTGTAGACAAGGATCTGTTTTCGAGTCTCCAGTTCACCGCGCACAACTGGCATCATGGGTACGCCAGCGTGTTCGTAATCTTTCATACGGACGATCGCAAGCGCCCAGAAATGCGGGGGCGTCCACATGAAAATGATGGCGAAGAGGATCCAAGCTGTCCAATCGAGGTGACCCGTTGCAGCGGCATATCCCACCATCGGTGGAATCGCCCCCGCTCCCCCGCCGATGACGATGTTTTGTACGGTCGCTTTTTTCAACCAAAGGCTGTAAACGATTACGTAATAAACTATCCCTGCGAGTGAAAGCAAGGCAGCAAGATCGTTCACAAAACACGCGAGGATGTAATAGCTTACAAGCGATAAGCCCAACCCGAAGGCGAGACCTTCCGCGTCTGTTAAACGACCGTCTGCCAAGGGACGTTTCGCGGTACGTTGCATCAGCCTATCCAATTCACGATCAATGTACTGATTCAATGCGCTCGATCCGCCTGCGGCAAGCGCACCACCGATCAACGTCCACATAGTAAGCGAAAAGGAGGGCCAGGCTTTCATGCCGATCACAAGTCCGCCATAGGTCGTTATCAAAAGCAATCCAACGATCAGTGGTTTCGAGAGTGCAAAGAAATCCTTCGCGCGTTGACGACGAGAGGAATTCGCCTCAACCTTTGTACCGTCAGCCAATACACCAGAGGCATACACCAATAAACCGAGGGACAGCCACAGCGCAAAGGAGGTTAACTCATGCAAGACCAACAAGTGCCCTGCGTTCGGTTGTGTTACCAGTACAGCGCCTACGAGCGCCTGCCCGAAGAACATCACTGCAAGAATCGTTGTGAGAGGCAGAAGCACTCGGTTACCGCGTTGTTCGCGCCACGCGTTACAAAAGACAGCCAGCATCAGGAGCGAGGCGACTCCAACCAACGACAAATGTAACAACTTCAAATAGCCCAGCGGTGTGCTGGGAATACACAACGGCCAACCTGTGCAAAATTCGGACGCGCCGGATAAAGTCACAAATCGTCCAGCAACGGTCAATGCCAGCACAGCCGCGAATAACGCCAGAACAAGGCGCGAAAACGTTGAACGGAGGGAATATTTCATCGGTTATTTAAATCCTGTTTCCGCAAATAGAACGGGTAGCCAAAAAATAGAATCGCGGCAAACGTAAACCACTGCAAAGCATACCCAAAATGAGGACCTTCTGTCAACTCGAATTCGGATGTGGAGGGAATTGGAGGTATGGTATCGTTCGCGTCCGTTTCAGGCTGGATGTAAATTGGAAGGGTGGGATATGATAGCTGATCAGCGATTCGTGCCACATCAGCATTGTTCCAAACGTCAAGTCGAGAGCCATCGGCTGGCAACGAATCTTCCACACCACCGAAAACTGGTTTGCCACTCCCTAGCCGAATCACACCTTCAACGTGGATCTGGCCTGATTCATCATATCTGCGCCAATCCTCCGTTGTGGAATTGACGTCAGCGGGTATCCAACCACGGTCAATGAGAACAGCTGTCCCGTTGAAGCGAAGCGGAGTCAACAAATGGTAACCCGGTTGTCCCTCGTAATATTGATTCCGCACAGCGACCTGATTCGCAAGATCGTACATCCCTGTAACTTCTACCGCACGATATTCCATTTCGGTCAGCAGTTCAGCAGTTTCAAGGTTGAGGTCAAGCCTCGGCATGGATTGCATTTCGACGTAATGTGCGTTGTTCATACGCCGCGTTTCAAGCCGGTCCAACTGCCATATGCCAAGACGAATCAATACAAGCGTGCCAGCAAGAACCAAACAGGTTGCAAGCGCCCACTTACGGTCGAACATTCTACGCAAGAGCATTTTTTTCTTTCCTGATGGGAAGGGCGAGGCTGTACAGCGCGATCAGGATGCCAAGCGAAATGCCGGGACCCGCTATCCCGCCCAGATGAGTGACCCACGTAAGCGGCTTGCGTACATCCATGCCAAAAGAATTGCCGGGCTGGAATGAACAATCGTATGCGAAGCTCGCCGCCTCCCCAAGGAATAGACTTGCCGAACTGTTCGCCGGAACCCACAACGAGCCGAGTTTATGATCGACGATATCTTCGTTCTTTACAGTCAGCGTATCGCCGACAACGAAGGTCATGTTTTGCGGAATGGTTGGGGGTTGTTCACCGCGCGATACCTGGTCCGCCGTTCCTTTCGGTATGATCAATGTGATCTCTTTCGGCGCGCGTGCGGTCTTGTAGAGCAGGAAAATCGGTATTTCCGTGACAACAACGCCGAACAATAAACCGATGAGAAGCGAGATCGAAATCCGTTTGAAGTAAATGCGTTTTACATGCATATTATTCACGCAACATCAATTTCAAATCGTGGACGATATCCTCCACTGGCATGTCGGAGGGAAATGAGAGACGCAGGTTTCCCTGCCGATCAATCAACGTGACGCGGGCAGTATGGTCAACCAAATATCCACCAGCTGAGGCAGTGCCCGGAATTGCTCGGAAGATTCCATATCCATTCCAGATCGGAGCCAGTTCTTCCTCCGTTCCGCTCAACCCGATAAAACCTGTGTTGAAATTCTCCACGTAATCCTGTATACGCTCAGGCGTATCACGTGCAGGGTCAACGGTAATGAGGACAATTTGTATCTCGTCAGCGTCGCCGGGCTGAAGTGTTTCGAGGGCACGATTCAATTCGGCAAGGGTTGTAGGGCAGAAATCGGGACAGGATGTGTACCCAAAGAACAGCAGGACGAGCTTTCCTCGATAATCGCTCAGGCTGAACACGCTTCCGTCCGCGCGGATGAGCGTGAATTCCTTCGCCGGCGGATACGGCTCGCCGTACGTTGTCCCGCGCGGAACCTCTGGGTTGGCGAATATAAAAACCGCTACAGCCAGAGTGCCCAGCAGAAGGAATGAAATTGCTCCAGTGAGCAACAACTTTCTATCCATTGAAATCTCCAATTCTGTCAGACGGAAAACGGGGCGACCCTTTCATGGTCGCCCCGTCATCATTCTTTGCTCGAGCCGCAAATTATATTGCGGTGCCAATCAAATAAAGCGCCGGGTAGAAAAAGATCCACACCACATCGACAAAATGCCAATAGACCGCGGCGGCTTCCACAGGATATTGCTTTTCGTCATACAATCCCTTCCTCCCATTGATCCATACGATGGCGAGAAAGATCAAACCGGTCAACACGTGAAAGGCGTGCATACCGGTCATCATAAAGAATGCCGCACCCGCCGGACCGGAAGACGGTTTCAATGGCTCGGTCCCTGCGGGTTCACCAAATAAATGGAGAATAGCCTCAGCGACCGGGGCAATTGTGTGCCATTCGACGATGACCACGCCCAGCAGGAAGAAAACCCCGAGCGCGAACGTGATCATGGTGTTTTGAAGGAAGCCTTTTCGGTTGCCGTTGTGGAGCTGCGTTTCGCCGCGATTCATGAAGAAGGAGGAAATGAGAAGCACGGCAGTAACAAACAAACCAAGATTCTGGTTGAGGTCGGGCCGGGTCAAACCAAGTAGGTTGAAGCGCATGACTGCCAGACCGCCAAAGACGAACGAGTCAGAGACTAGAAAGAGCCAGAGGCCGACGCGGTTGGTCCCGGCTTTGAACGCGTACGAGTTGTGGTCATGAGCGGCGTCCGGATCTTCGTTCAATTTATAGACGTGCATGTAATAGTAAAGAACCAGCCCGGCTTTGACAAGCGCCACCGCGATCAGAATCACAATTGAGTTAAACGTCACGGCGACGAAAAATTCAAGCAGAGTGAGCACCGCAAGGTAGACAAAGATGAAAACTCCCTGCGAGAGCAAATTGGGGTGATCTTGTTTGTGCGTCATGTAATGAGACCCTGCCCTTTGACTAATGTTTCCCGGCTTTTTTCGCCGCGAATTCCACATATTTCGAGCCGGGCAAGCCATAATCGTACGGTTCACCGACAACCTCGAAGGGAACTTCATAGTTGTGCGCCGGCATCGGAGATGGGACAAGCCACTCCGGGGAGCGCGAATTCCACACATTGCCGGTGGCGGGCTCGCCGTGCTTGATGCTACGGAAGAAATTGATGAAGAAGATCAACACCGACAGCGCGATGAGGAAGCCACAGATGGTCAGGATGAGATGCGTGGTATCGAACCCCAGCGCCGGATCGTAATCGGCGATGCGGCGGCGCATTCCGCGCAAACCGATGAACATCATTCCAAAGGTCAATATGAGGAACGACGGGGTCATCAACCAGAAATGCACCTTGCCCCAGAACTCGTTCATGCGGCGACCGGTCGCTTTGGGGAACCAGTAATAAATTGCGGCAAAGAACGGGAAGACGAATCCTCCGAAGATGGTATCGTGGAAGTGTCCGACAACCCAGTATGTATCGTGTAAGTGCAAGTCCAATGCAACCATCGCGTTCGGTGGACCGGTCACTCCGCCCAGCAAAAAGACGACAATCGCTCCGAGAACGAACAACATCGGTGTCGGTGTTTCGATCTTGCCTCCCCATATGGTTGCCACCCACGAGAAAAATTTCACACCTGTTGGCACCGCAACAAGCATAGTGCTGTACATGAACGGTACGCGAAGATATTCGTTCATACCGGAAGTGAACATATGGTGTGCCCACACGACAAAACCGACCAGTGCGATTCCGAGCGAGGACATCGCGATCCAGCGATATCCGAACAATGGTTTTCGAACAAATACCGGCAGGAGTTCGGAAATCACCCCGAGACCAGGAAGAACGAACACGTACACCGCAGGGTGCGAGTAAAACCAGAATAGATGTTGGAATAACACTGGGTTCCCGCCTTTTGCCGCATCGAAGAAGCCCATGCCGAATAACCGCTGGAACATCACCAACTGGAATGAAAGACCGATCAATTGGGTGGCGGTCAACGCGATAATGGAGGTTGCAAGCCCTGCCCACACAAAGATCGGCAACCGCATGGCGGTCATCCCTTTTGCACGCATCCGCAGGACGGTAGCGATCACATTGAGTGCGCCGAGAATGGAAGACCAGCCTGCAGTAAATACACCGAGGAAGAACATCTGCATACCCACCGGAGCGCGCGCCGAAAGCGGAGGATAACCTGTCCATCCGGTATCGAAACCACCGAGGACGAGAGCCATCAACAAAAGCACCGAAGCAGGCACTGCCACCCAAAAGGCAAACGCGTTCATACGCGGGAACGCCATATCGTGCGCGCCGACAAGCAACGGCACAACATAGTTGATGATGCCCGAAACACCCAACAAAATGGAGACGATCATGATCATTCCATGCAGGGACATCAATGTGTTATAGAATTGTGGGCCGGTCTGGTTGAATAAACGGAATGTTGTGGTGAGGAACTGCAGCTGTGACGCGGCAAGTTCTGTGCGGAAAATGAGCGCAAAAGTGCCGCCGACCGCGATGAGGAATAAGGCTGTTACTGTGTACTGAATACCGATCACTTTGTGGTCGAGCGAAACGCTGAAATACTTGTGCCACCCCGGCTCATCTTCATGATGCTCGGGTGTATCCAAGCCGCGCGCCCACTTCACCCAGTCGTCCATCACGCCGACACCGAATAGGAAGGAGACAACACCCACTAACGCGCCGAACACCCACGCGGGTTCGGTGAAAAGGAATGTGCCGATGGCATCCAAGCCCATGAGCAGGCGAATCGCAGTGACAAATAACGCGCCTGCTAGAGTACCGACAACTTGAAACACAAGCCCACGGGTGATACCGCGATAGCCATACAACCCAAGGAAGAATGCCGTAAAGCCAAGCAACAGCGAAAACGCCGCCGATACCGACCCGGAGAAGTCCAAGGCTCCTGTGACGAGCGCGTTAAGCCCAAGACCGACGCCATATCCCACCGCGCCGAAAATGAGTAGGAACAGGAATGCTTTTCGTAATGGATTATTATTCATCAATCCTCCGCCTGCCTATTTCAATGTCTTGATATACGCGACGATCGCCGCGAGCTGTTCGTCTGTAAACGTGTATTGGGGCATCTGTTGCGTTTCAAACCCGGCAACGATCTTCGCCTGCGGGTTCTTGATCGACTCAGAGATGAACGCCTCATCCGCTGTTACAACCGATCCATCCGAAAGCTCGACCTCGGAACCGAACAAGTTGAACCACGTCGGGCCAATCCCTGCCGCGCCATTGATCGTGTGACACGCCGCACATCCATTCTGGGAAACAAGCAATTGACCCAAGCCCTCAGGGGTTGCCGCGGCTTCTTTTGCTTTTTCCACCTCGGCAGCGAACCATGCGTCGTATTCATCTTGAGTTGTGATAAACACCGGTTTTTCCATGTAAGCATGGGAGGTCCCACACAACTCGGCGCAACGAACCACATACGCCCCCTCGCGGGTCGGGGTGATGGTTAGCTCGGTAAAGCGACCCGGCACCAAATCCTGTTTGACGCGGAATTCCGGCACCCAAAACGAGTGGATAACATCCGACGAAGTCATCCGTAATAAAACCTGTTCGCCAACCGGCAGGTGCAGTTCATCGGAAACCACTACCAAGCCCGTCTCAGGATCCGCTGGATATTCGAACCGCCAGGACCATTGAATACCGGTGACTTTCACGATCATCGCATTCGGGTCGCGGCGAAGCGTCTCAGCCAGGTTTCCACCACCGATCACCGAAAACACAACCACAACGAAGAGCGGCACAGAAGACCACAAAAGTTCGAGAGTGGTGTTTCCTTCCACATGCATGCCATCGCCTGTCTCCCCCTTTCGGCGCCGAAAGACCACCAAACTGTAAGCCATGGGAACCACGATAAGAGAAAATAAAAAGGACATGGCGGCCAGCATCAAATTCCACATCCAATCGATCGGGACGGCTTGTGCGCTGGCTTCAACGGGCATCAAATGCGCGGCGTCTAATCCCAGATACAAAGCAATCGACAAAATGATGACTAGAATTCCCACAAGGATGAAATGTCGCATACGTTTCTCCTGAAACAAAAATCTGATGAGGGGTTACCCAGATCAGAGCCGCCTAAGTTTATCATATTTTCCAACGCTTGTCACAAATTTCACAAGATGAAAACCGAGTCGCGCGTCAGGGAAGTTTGGTCCACCTACCCAGCCACACCTAGCGCAGACAGCACCTCAGCGCTATGTTCCGACGGTCGCACCTTTTCAAACACCTTGGCGATGTTCCCGTTCCCATCAATCACAAAGGTGGTCCGAAGAACCCCCTCGTAGGATTTTCCCAAAAAACTTTTCGGTCCCCAAACCTGATAGAGGTCACAGACCTTATGCCCCTCATCTACCAGCAATGGGAACGGTAACTGAAACTTCTGTTTGAATTTCACATGCGATTCCAAATCGTCAGGGCTCACCCCCAGGACAACAACACCAGCTTTTTCGTACGCGGAATAATCATCACGGAAACTGCACGCCTCCTTCGTACACCCCGGCGTATCGTCGGCGGGATAAAAATACAACACAACATTCCTTCCGCGAAAATCAGATAATTTTCTCAGCAC
>DAOTZF010000055.1:0-3103 GCA_034434415.1 Anaerolineales bacterium
ATCGAAGGTTCTGCCAAAGGGACGGCTCTGGTGAGCTCGGAACCGCTTTCGTTCTGGGGAGGCTACGATTGGAAGACCGGCGAGATCATTGACCGGCGGCATCCGCTTTCCGGTTTAATCGCGAAAGGTAAAGTGTTGGCGATTCCATTCACGCGCGGGTCGTCCACGACTACCGCAGTGTTGCTCGAGGCAATCCGTGCAGGATCCGCTCCGGCAGGGATCATCACGACTGCAACCGATTTTTTCTTCGCGCTCGCGTCTGTAGTGGCGGAGGAGATGTACTCCAAGTCGATTCCATTGGTCGCGATTTCGCCGGATGATTTCGTAAAGTTGAAGACGGGCGATGAGATTGAAATTACTAAAGAGGGAATGGTAATCCTGAAACGCGAATAGATTTGCCACAGAGACACAGAGTCACAGAGAAATTATTTTCTCTCTCCGCGTCTCAGCGTCTCTGTGGCAGGAAAAAGGATATTATGTTGAATTTCAATTCCGCTCGAGAATTTACTCCTCTCTCCGATTGGCTCAAGATTACCGCCATCGACGCGCACACCGGCGGCGAGCCGTTCCGCGTGATCGTGGATGGATTCCCTGAGTTGAAGGGGAAGACCATCCTTGAAAAACGGCGATACGCAAAAGAGAAGTACGACCACCTGCGCACGGCGTTGATGTGGGAGCCGCGCGGTCACGCGGACATGTACGGATGCCTCCTCACGCTTCCAGTTTCGCCAGATGCAGATTTTGGAATCCTGTTCATCCACAACGAAGGGTTCAGCACCATGTGCGGGCACGGAATTATTGGCATAGCAACTGTTGTACTGGAAACCGGGATGATGCCGATTACTTCGCCTACAACCACGATAACAATCGACAGCCCGGCGGGGTTGATCACCGCATTCGCTCATATCGAAAATGAACATGTGAAATACGTTTCGTTCCAAAACGTCCCTTCGTTTGTGGTTGAATTAGATGCAATCGTCGACGTGCCGGGCTTGGGACGAATCCGTTACGACCTTGCCTTCGGCGGCGGGTATTATGCCTATGTTAACTCGAAAGACGTGAATGTGACCTGCACGGAGAAAGACTTTCGCGCGCTCATCGAAAAAGGCATGGCGATCAAGCGCGCGGTGATGAACAGCCGAAGAATCAATCATCCATTTGAAGAAGATTTGGGATTTTTATACGGCACGATTTTTATCGACGAGCCCCAACAGCCCGGCTCGCACAGCCGAAACGTGTGCATCTTCGCCGATGGGGAGGTGGACCGCAGTCCCACCGGGACTGGCGTCAGCGGGCGGCTGGCGATCCATCACGCGCGGGGTGAGATCAAGTTGAATGAAGAGATCGTCATCGAAAGCATCGTTGGAAGTAAATTCAGCGGGCGAGTCGTTCAAGAGACGACGTTCGGTCCCTACGCGGCGATCATCCCCGAGGTCCGCGGTGAAGCGCATATCACCGGCAGAAACGAATTGTGGATCGACCCGAACGACCCGTTCAAAAGCGGATTTCTCTTGAGATAATCATGGTTGTGATCGTAATGGGCGTGTCAGGCTCGGGCAAAACAACGGTCGGCTCCCTGCTTGCCCGCCGTCTCGGCTGGAGTTTCTATGATGCCGACGATTTTCATCCGCCTGCCAACAAGGAAAAAATGACGCGCGGGATTCCCCTTTCCGACGAGGATCGCGTTGACTGGTTGTCGTCGCTCCGTCATTCGGTCGAGCGGGAAATAGTTTCGAATCATTCTGCTGTCTTCGCCTGCTCTGCGTTGAAAGAGGTGTATCGTGAACGCTTGCAGGTCACCGATCAGGTGAAATTTGTTTTTCTTCGAGGGACCTACGAACAAATAGAAACGCGCATGAACGAACGCGCACATCATTTTATGAAGCCGAACATGCTTCGAAGTCAATTTGAAATTTTGGAAGAGCCTGCCGATGTCATCTCTGTGGATATAACAGCCCCGCCCGATGAAATCGTGAAATCCATATGCAAGGAACTCAACCTGTGAAACTTCCACCACACCTTTACCTTGAAGAACGAAAAATTCCATACGATGCGCGCAGTTTCCCACCCGACACCGATAAAGGCGCGGCGAACGTGGCACGCGCGCTGGGATTCTCCGAGCGGCAGGCGGTCAAGACCTTGATCTTTCAAGTGGATACCGGCGAGCGCGTGCTGGTGATGCTCGGCGGCGACCAGAATGCGATTTCGGGAAATTTGAAAAAGGCGATCGGCTCGCGCAACATCCAAATGGCTTCACCGGAGGCGGTGAAGGAAACGACGGGATACGTCATCGGTTCGATTCCCGCGTTCGGCTGGCAACCCGCAGGATTCCGCTCCTTCCTTGAGGCGACTCTCCTCAACGAACCCATCCTCGGCACAGGTGCAGGCGTGTGGGGCGAGGAGATTATGATCACGCCGGAGAATCTCGTCAAAGCCAGTCATGCGATCGTGGTCAACCTTACGGTGCGAGAGGATTCGACGAAATTAAAATGACCCGCGCGATTCTTGAAAAGGGAACAATCCTTCATAAACGTTATGAAGTGGTTAAGACTCTCGGTCAGGGCGATTTTGGCACGGTGTACCAAGCGCGCGACCTGCGCCCAAAGGACACACCGAGATTCGTTGCCATAAAACAACTTCCCATGCAAATGATCGTGGATTGCGAACGGCAGGCTGACTTGCGGGCTTCGCTGGTTCACCCAGCCATTCCGCGTGTCTTTGGATATTTCGCTACGGAGACCTATGCCTATCTCGTGCGGGAACTTGTGCGTGGAAAAAATCTCGAAGAGATCCTCGAGGAAAGCCCCGGGTTTTTAGCGGAGAAGAGGGTGATCCGGTGGGCGTTACAAATTTGCGGTGCGCTTGAGGTGCTGCACGAACATCCGGTTCATCCAATGGTATTCCGTGACTTGAAACCAAACAACATTGTTGTGGACAGGGCAGATCACGTGCATCTTGTTGATTTCGAACTTGCGCGCGTGTTCCCACCGAGGTTCTTTCAGGAAAAGCCATACAAGTACGAACATTTCAAAAAGGGATTCCCGATTGGCACCAAGGGATATTCTCCTCCGGAGCAATATCGTGGAGTTGTCACTCCGCGCAG
>DAOTZF010000056.1:0-17557 GCA_034434415.1 Anaerolineales bacterium
TCTTCCAACGTAAGCGTTGCCCAAACGATTCCATTCTTTTGTTCCAGGCGGGATAAACCGCTTCCCCAATATTTTGCCGCAGGGAATGATTTTTTTACAAGCGAACGCATATACAAATCAGAAAGGTCTACACCTGTTTCCATCAATCGCGCGCACAATCGCAGCGCGGACGGATTCGTGTTCGAGGTGCGGAAACCCAGGGTATCGGTGACGATGCCTGTTAACAAAGCGGCCGCAACAGGCTTTGTGATCTCATAGCCCCACTCCGGCAAATGATTGGTCAGAATCGCGGCAGTCGCCACCTCCTCGGCTTCGATGAGATTCAATGTGCCGAATTTTTCGTTGGTCTTGTGATGGTCGATGTTGATATCCGGGGGAGCAAAGGTTTCGAAAGGCTTTCCTGTGCGTTTGAAATCGGCGCAGTCCACTGTAATGAACGTATCGAAACCCTCCCTAGGTTCGCGCGCGACAAATTCGCTCCCTTCAAGATACCGGAAGGAGGAGGTAACGCCATCGACAAGGACCATCTGCACGGTCTTACCGGCATTCTTCAGCGCCAATCCTAAACCGAGAAGCGAGCCGACGGCATCGCCATCCGGACGTACGTGCGAGGCAATGAGCACATGTTGTGCTTTCTGCAAACGTTCTCTAATAGCGATTGATATTTCCCAATTCATTAATACCTAATGCCTCAGCCTGATTCTATTTCTTCTCTCGGAGATCAGCCAAAATCTTTTCGATGTGATCGGCGTTCTCCGGCGTCACATCCCAGTGGAAGCGCAGGCGGGGGAAGGCGCGTAACTCCACTCGTTGGGAGAGAGTCCGCCGCAGGAAACCGGAGGCAGACTCCAATCCGGCAAGAACGTCGTGTGAGCGCGCCGTCCCTTCGATGGCAGAGACGTACACATCCGCATAGGCAAGTTCCCTGTCCACTTTCACGTCTGTGACGAAAATCTGATGCAAACGCGGATCGCTGATCTCGCGGATCAACATCTCCGAGAGTTCCTGGCGGATGCGATCCGCGATGCGTTGAAGACGAATTCCTGAAGGCATGGCGATTTACGATTTCGGATTTACGATTTCAGATTTTCGATCGACGATTATCGAATCTCGAATATCTTCTTAAGATTTCTCCAACACGTAGCAGATCAACTGGTCACCGGGCTGGATGTCGCTAAAGCCTTTGAAACCAACGCCGCACTCATATCCCTGCTTGATCTCTTTCACATCGTCTTTTTCATGCCGCAGGGAACCCATATCGCCCTCATAGACAAGATCAGTGCCGCGATAGAGTTTCACTTTGGCATTGCGCCGAAGTTCACCTTCTGTTACGCGGCAACCCGCCACGCGCCCGAATTTCGAAGCGGTGAACACCTGCAAGACCTGCGCGCGACCAATGACCTTCTCTTTCACTTCGGGTTCAAGCATGCCTTTGAGGGCTTTCTCGATATCCTCGGTCATCCTGTAGATGATCTCATACAGACGAATATCCACGCCTTCTTTTTCGGCAAGCCGCCGGGCAGGGACTTCCGCCTGCACATTGAAGCCGATGATGATGGCATTCGAAGCGGAGGCTAGCATCACGTCATTCTCGCCGATGTTGCCCGCTTCGGAGTACAGGATTTTCAAACCGATCTCGCCCTGCCCAAGTTTGTTCAGCTCGGAAACAACCGGATCGAGCGAACCCTGTACATCGGCTTTGACGATGAGGTTGAGTTCCTTCGCCTCGCCGGATTGGACACTGGCAAACAGGTCTTCGAGCGAGACTTTCTTGCGGGATTGCGCCTGCGTTTTTGCCGTTTCGAGGCGTTCAGCGACGATCGCACGCGCCTCTTTATCTGAGTCAACCACTTCAAACACGTCGCCAGCAGAGGGAACGTCACTCAAACCCATGACCGCAACTGGAGTGGACGGTCCCGCTTTCTTCACGGGCTTGCCTTTGTAATCGGTGAGCGCTCGCAATTTGCCGGAGGCATTGCCCGCGACGACCACGTCACCCATTTCGAGTGTTCCGTTTTGTACTAGGAGGGTGGCAATGACACCTTTCGTTTTATCGACCTCCGCTTCGATCACGGTGCCGATGACTTTGCCGGATGGATTCGCCTTGATCTCCGTGTTATCAGCAACAAGCAAAATGCCTTCGAGCAGATCGTCGATACCCTGTTTCTGTTTCGCAGAGACGGGAATCACCATCGTGTTGCCGCCCCAATCATCAGGGACAAGTTCCTGTTCCGCAAGTTGTTGTTTGACGCGGTCCACGTTGGCGTTGGCTTTATCGATCTTGTTGAGCGCGACCATGATCGGAACGCGCGCGGCTTTGGCATGGGCAATGGCTTCGCGCGTCTGAGGCATTACGCCGTCATCCGCCGCAACAACCAGCACGACGATATCCGCGCCTTGCGCGCCGCGGGCGCGCATCTGCGTGAATGCTGCGTGACCGGGCGTATCGAGGAACGTGATCAAGCGTCCTTTTTTCTCCACCTGGTATGCACCGATATGTTGCGTGATTCCGCCCGCTTCACCCGCCGCCACATCCGTCTGGCGGATCGCGTCGAGCAGGCTGGTCTTCCCGTGGTCCACATGCCCGAGGATGGTCACCACCGGGGGGCGCGCCTTCAACTGCGAAGATTCCTCCCCGGCGATCATCTGCCGCCAGAGCGGAACTTGACCGGTCTCGACGTTGACCTCCTCCACCACTTCGGGAATCGCTTCAAAGCCGTACTCAGCCACCACGATCGCGGCGGTATCGAAATCCACCGACTGATTAATGGTCGCCATCACGCCGTTCGTCATCAATTTTTTGATCAGGTCAATTGGGCTTTTTTCGATTTTTTGCGCCAGGTCGCGTACCACAATGCTGACCGGCAATTCAACTTTGGTTCCATTGCTGCTCATAGGGCTACCTCCATTTCTTCAGGCGGGCAAAATTTCACCAGCCTTTCATTTTACGGCAGATACCCTCGAGCGAAATATCACACGGGGTTACGCCGCGTTCTCTGCATCCAACGGCAGAGTTCTCATAAAATCTTCCAGCCGCGTACGATCATCGGCAGACAACGCCGTTTTCAACGCATGCGCGAGCGCGCTTTTCATGCCTCGTTCCCAACATTCGCGGCGGTCGTGCAGGTAGGCTCCCCGCCCGGCGAGTTTACCGGTCAGGTCCACTTTCACGCCATCCGCCGTACGCACGATGCGGACCATCTGTCGTTTGGGCAAAACATCACGACAACCCACACAGGTCCGTTGGGGCACATGCTTCACACGTTGAACCGGTTTCTTTGACATGCTCCTTCATCCTCCCCCTCTCTCCCCTCGGGAGAGGGGAAAGGGGTGAGGGTAAAATTAATTACTCTTCCTCAGCAAAACCATCGTCACCGCGTTTGTGCTTCTTGCGGCCCACAATTTCGCCGCGCTCTTCATCCAGCACAAGCTCGACGCTGGCTTTCTTCTTCTTCTTGCCTTTCTTTTTATCCGCCGACTCATCGTCAACCAGACCAGCGTTTTGGAAGATCTCCGGTTTCATGGCGAACAACTCGTCCAGCGAGACACCATCCTTGGCGTGCTCGTCTTCCTCTTCTTCGACGACCTTTCTCGCCTCTTTCTTAGCGGATACCTGCTTCTCCGTGGGCAACATCGCATCCACGGGGAGCACTTCCGCAGGCAGAGATTCAGCTTCCACAGGCGATTCAGCCGTCACTTCGGCAGGAGGCGCTTCGGGGAACTGAATCGCAGCAAGCGTTTCCTCGATGTTCTGCATGGCTTTCGGTCCGATACCGGCGAGTCCGAGCACGCGGTTGGAATCGGCTTTCAGTGTGGCCATCAAACTGCCGACAGTATCGTAACCGGCTTCGACCAGAATATTGAAAACGTGTTCCTTGAGACCCGCCTGCTCGAGCGGCATGCCAAACGCCGCGGTTGGGATATCGGGATGCTCGCCCGCGGCTTGCGCCTCTGCACGCGCGGCTTCCTCTTTGATCTGAATCGTGCGGCGCTCCACGCGATCGACAAATTGACCGATGGAGGTGTATTCTTCCGGCGTGACCGGGCGGCCCTCCGCCTTTTTCGCGAGGATTTCTTCGATGGAAGGCATCAACTCCACCGCGGCTGGCAACATCTCAGCCAGCGCCGGGTCAGATTGCAATTTCTTCACCGCATCGCCCGCGGCTTCGGTGATGGATTTGATGTCGATGCGCCAGCCGGTGAGTTTTGCAGCAAGGCGCGCGTTCTGTCCATCACGCCCGATGGCAAGGCTCAACTGATCCTCTGAAACCACGACCGTGGCAGTCTTGTTACCTTCCGCCTCAGAGACATATACACCCGTCACACGCGCCGGGCTGATGGCTTTTGAAATATAGACAACAGGATCGGAATCCCATTGGATAATATCGATCTTTTCATCGTGCAGTTCTTTGACGATGGCTTGGATGCGCACGCCTTTGATGCCCACGCACGCGCCGACCGGATCCACTCCCGCCTGTGTTGCCATTACAGCAACCTTGGCGCGGGCGCCGGGTTCGCGAGCGATAGCGCGGATCTCAACCACACCGTGATAGATTTCCGGCACTTCGTTCTCGAGCAGGCGGCGCAAAAAGTTTCGATGCCCGCGCGAGAGAATGATCTGAGGTCCACGCGAACCATCTTTCACTTCCAACACCACCGCACGGACGCGCTCGTGCTGTTTGAACCGTTCGCCGGGGATTCTCTGGTTGGCGGGCAGAACGCCTTCGGCTTTCATATCCAGCCCAAGCGTGGTGGATTGCGCATTCGTCGCCTGCACCACACCACTGACGATCTCGCCAACCTGCCTCTCAAAGTATTGCATCTGATTCGAGCGTTCCGCTTCACGGATGCGCTGTTGAATCACCTGCCGCGCGGTCTGTGCCGCGACGCGGCCAAAATCGGCAGGCGTGGTTTCGACAACGACCATATCGCCGAGTTGCGCTTCGGGGTTCACCTTGCGCGCATCTTCGAGCAGGACTTCGGTCTTCGGTTCCTGCACATCTTCAACGACTTCTTTTTCAGCAAAGACCAGTACTTTGCCGGTATCCAAATCGATTTTCGCTTCCACGTGCTGGGCAGTGGACGCGTTGACAGCCCGCCGATAGGCAGACGCCATCGCGGACTCGATCGCCCCAAGGATCACCTCCTTGGAGAGCTGTTTTTCCTCCAACACCTCGTTGAAGGCAAGGGCAAACTCGTTCTTGGTCATGCGAATTACTCCGTGTTCTCCTTATTTCAAGCAAAAAAGTGGGGGTGAGCCCACTTTCCAGTGCGTGCTTCTCAATTCGTCGTGCGTCAGTATTTTAGCACAGCCGGGAAAATGTTGCAAGATATAATTCCCGCCATGAACCAACGCGACCTCGATAAAGCCGCCCTGCGCGGTGAACCCTCGTATGTTTGGAGAACCGGCCAGCAACGACGGCTCAACATGATCGTGAAAGCCGCGGGTGAACGCGTCAAAGGGATGATCCTCGAAAACGGCTGCGGCGTAGGGATGTACGTGGAACACATCTCCCCTTTCGGCGGAACCGTGATCGGATTGGAATACGACTTCGACAGAACCATCGAAGGGCGGACTCGCTCGCCTCACATTCTCAACGCGGCAGGGGAAAACCTCCCGATTCTTTCTTCGACGTTCGACCTGATCCTCAGCCACGAAGTGATCGAACACGTACAGGATGACCGCGCGGCGATTCGTGAAATGATACGCGTTTTGAAGCCGGGCGGACGGATCGTGCTATTCTGCCCAAACCGCGGCTACCCCGTCGAAACGCATGGAATCTACTGGAACGGAAACTATCACTTCGGCAACAAGTTATTCGTGAATTACCTGCCGCGCAAACTACGCGACAAACTCGCTCCACATGTGAGGGTGTACTCAAAAAGAGATTTGCTGAAACTTTTCGATGACTTGCCTGTTAACTTCATCGAACAGACGGTCATCTTCGGCGCGTACGACAACATCATCGCACGGTTTGGAATTTTAGGAAGACTCCTGCGCGCGGTGCTGCAATTCCTTGAAAAGACACCGTTGAAGATTCTGGGAATTTCCCATTTTTGGGTTGTGGAGAAGGTATGATGATGAATAAATCGGAACTGCTCACCAGGCTGAAAGACTCAAATCAACGCGTTCTCAACTGGTTCACAGAAATGCCAGCGAATGAATTTTTCCAGCGCGAAGGTGATGTTTGGTCGGCTTCGGATAATGTGGATCATCTCATCAAATCGCACAAGCCAATTGCAAAAGCGCTGAGACTGCCAAAGTTGACGCTGCGGGCAATGTTCGGGTCGCCGAATCAATCGTCCATGAGTTACGAGGCGCTTTGTCAGGTTTATCGAGATGAAATAGCCAAAGGCGCTGTCGCATCAGGCAGATATCTTCCCGACCAGCAAAACCCCAATAATCCTGACGACGTGAAAGCAGATTTGCTAAATCAATTTTCCAAAGCCAGTGCGGAATTGGTATCTGTTGCAGAAAAATGGTCCGAAGCGGAATTGGATAATTACCTGCTCCCCCATCCGCTGATCGGAAAGTTGACCATCCGCGAGATATTGTATTTTACGATCTATCACAACTTGCGCCACGCCAGCCTGGAAGGGGATTAATCCTCCACGCGCATCCGATAGCCCACGCCTGCCTCCGTAACAAGATAATGCGGGCGGGCGGGGTCAGGTTCGATCTTGCGCCTCAAGTTGCTGATATTCACGCGCAGGAGGTGCATCTCGCTTTCGTAGGCAGTTCCCCACACTTGTTTTAGCAGTTGGTGATGCGTAAGCACTTTACCCGCGTTTTGCATGAGCAGTCGCAACAGGTCATATTCGGTTGGCGTGAGGGAAATTTCCTTATCGTCCAACGAAACCAGGCGGCGAGACACATCCATTTTCAATTTATCCACATGAAACACCGGCTCGTCCGTTAGATTGGTGATCCGGCGCAGAGCGACGCGCATCCGCGCCATCAACTCGCCAGTGCCGAAGGGTTTGGTCAAATAATCGTCTGCGCCTGCATCCAACGCTGCGATCTTGTCGTTCTCCGCTTCGCGGACAGACAAAATGATAATGGGAATTTGAGACCATTCGCGCAGCCGACGCGTGACTTCGATGCCGTCAATATCAGGCAAGCCCAAATCCAGAATAACGATATCGGGGCGATTCGCAAGCACCGCACTCAATGCCTCTTCCCCATTCGAAGCTTCGTAGACATTAAAGCCCTGCCCGCCCAGGGCGGCGCGCAGATACTTCCGGATGGACGATTCATCGTCCACGACCAATACGCGTTGATGGGTGTCTATCATTGAGTCAATGGTAATTCAATTTCGATCACCGTGCCATTGCCCTCGCGATTCAAAGCGCGGATTCGCCCGCCGTGCGCCTCGACAATGCCTTTGCTGATGGAAAGTCCCAAGCCTGTGCCACTGACATTCTCCGGGCGTTGAACCCGGTAGAATTTGTCAAAGATGCGATTCAGATCCTCAGGCGGGATGCCAACTCCACTGTCCAGAATCGAGAGGCGTACGAAGTCATCCTGAACGCGGGCAGAAACTCTGATCTCGGAACTTCCCGGTGAATACTTGATCGCATTATCCAGCACATTGACCAACACCTGTACAAGCAAGGCAAAATCCATTTCCACAAGCGGGAAACTCGCAGGCACGTCCACGTGAATGACGTGGCTGGCTGTGCGGGAACCGAGTTGTTCCAGCGCCGTCCCGATCAAGTCTTCCACATCTTCGAATTCAAGGTGAAGTTTGATCGCGCCGCTTTCGATGCGCGTCATGTTCAACAGGTTGCCGACAAGCCGGTTCAACCGGTCCGCTTCACTGCGCGCGTTTTCAATGAGCGTGGATCGCACCGACTCATCCAAGGAACCCTTATCCTCTTCCAACGCACTCAATGCGCCTGTAATGGCAACCAGCGGAGTGCGCAGGTCATGCGAAATGGAATTGAGCAGGGCATTCTGCAACTTCTCGGCAGATTGCATCAACGAGATCTGCTGGTTTTGTTCCTCGAGCTGCACGCGCTCAATGGCTTGTGCACCCTGGTTTGCAAAGGCTTCCATGAGGCGACGCTGGGTGAGAGTCAAGTCACGGTCAGACATGTCCGGTTTGCCAACACCCAGCACACCCACAACTCCTCGCGGGGTTTTGAGAGGCAAATATCGAAGTTGCGCGGCAGGCAGCGTATTGGTGTGACGCCCCGCCGGTTCACCGTGCCGAAAGACCCAATCTGCCACTGCCAGTTCTTCATCGCCGAGTTCCAGTGATTGACTTGCAGCGCGGGCAGTCAAACGATTATTCTCAGACAGGAGGATTGCGATCGTTCGGTCGAAGGTTTGTTCAAGGTGTTTTTGGAAAACGGTCAGGATCGAACCAAGATCGCCGGCGGATGCAAGGTCACGGCTCAGGTCGTACAGTTCGGCTGTTTCCGCCTCGCGTTGACGCGTCGCCTCCGCCTGTTCGTTGGCTCGCGCCGTCAGATAACTGATCACCATACCCACCAAAAACAAACCAATAAAGGAAATGATGTATTGCGTATCAGATACTGCGAACGTGAAATACGGGGTGACAAAAAGAAAATCGAACGCCGCCACACCCAGAATGGAAGCAAGAACAGCAGGACCACGACCTAAATATACGGCGGCGATCACCACAACAAGCAAATAAAGCATCACTAGATTGGTGGCTTCGATTCTCCCCCCAACCCAGAAGCCGACTATCGTTGCCACTGCCACCAGCAGGAAGCTGATGACATACTTATACAGCGGGCTCCTTAACCGCAGTGGGCTTTCTTCGGGCGGAATGGACGGGATATCTGAACTTGTGACAACATACAAATCAATATCGCCGCTTTTGCGAAGCAGGGTATCCACCAGCGAGCCTCGCAGCAACTCCTGCCAGCGAGGGCGCAATGGCTTGCCAGCCACGATTTTCGTGATGTTATTCTTGTGGGCAAAATCCATGATCACCTGGGCGGTCGAATTGATCGAACCATTCGACGAAAGCGTATAGGACTTCGCCCCCAACTCCTCCGCGAGTTGCAAGATCTTTGCCACGCGGTCGCGCTTTTCAACAGGCATGGAAGCCAGCTTAGGCGTTTCCACATACAGACAAAGCCACTCGGCATTCAATTCGGTCGAAAGCCTTCTTGCCGTGCGAACAAGCCGTTCGCTCAGCGGGCTCGGGCTGATGCACACCAGCAGCCGTTCTCCCGCCGCCCACGGACCGGGAATCGCGCGCGTCTGCATGTACGAACGCATCTGATCATCCACGCGTTCGGCGGCGCGGCGAAGAGACATTTCACGCAGAGCGGTGAGATTCCCCTTGCGGAAAAATTGTTCGATCGCCCGGCTGGCTTGTTCGGGAATATAAACCTTGCCCTCCTTCAAACGAGTCATTAATTCATCAGGGGGAAGGTCGATCACTTCGATTTCGGAAGCCCTATCAATGACAGAATCGGGCACCGTCTCTTTGACAACGACGCCTGTCACTTGCGCCACCACATCGTTCAAGCTTTCAAGGTGCTGAATATTCAACGTGGTGTATACGTCAATTCCCGCATCCAGAATTTCCTCCACATCCTGATATCGTTTAGGATGGCGCGAACCCGGTGCATTGGTGTGAGCAAACTCATCCACCAGCACCAGCGCGGGCCCACGTGCCAGCACGGCATCCACATCCAATTCGGGAAGTGTAACGTTGTGATATACAACCTGTTTGCGGGATAAAACCTCCAGCCCCTCCAACATTTCCTCGGTTTCGACGCGCTTGTGCGTTTCGATGTAACCGATGACAACATCAATACCCTGTCTTTTGCGTTGATGCGCGGCTTCCAGCATTGCATACGTCTTGCCCACACCTGCGGCATAACCCAGGAAGATCTTCAATTTTCCGCGGCCGGGTTCCTCAGCCTGGACTTGTTTCAGTAACTCATCGGGGTCGGGGCGAATCGGATCGTTAGCCATAAAAATTTCAATGCACCTGATACGGTACTTCGGTGATTACAACCCCTTTTTTACTGAGAAGCGCAAAACGCAGCCAGAACGCCGTCTGAGTATGCAACAGGTTATGCCACCAGCGCTTTGGAGTGAATTGAGGAACGATAATTGTCAGCCGCTCATTGGGAGGCAGAATCGAGGACAGTTGATCTACATATTCCAGAAAAGGTTCGAGGAACGTTCGGTACGGAGAATCAATGACCACCAGCCGGACGCCCTTTCCCCACCAATTCCATTTCTTTTCCAAAGACGCCTTTTCCTCCGGAACTGTGGAAACGTATACAACAGTCACATCGTCGCTCAGCGAACGCGCATAATTCAGGGCTTCTAGAGCACCGCGATGAACCCCCGAGACTGGAACAATCACACGATGACGTTTCGGAGGCGGGGGTTCCCCATAATTCTCCAGTGAAAGGTCGTGTGCAAGATTCTGATAATGCCGATGGACAGCATGAAAGCTGATGACAATCGTGGGAAGCAACAACACGATGATCCACGCGCCGTCAATGAACTTGGTGAGGGCAAAGATCAACGTTACAAGAGCTGTGGTGACTGCGCCTAGACCGTTAATTCCCAGCTTCCATCTCCAGCCTGAATCATACTGATGAGTTATATCATTCCCGATCGCCCGGTCTTTTGCGAGCAGGCGATTCTTCCACCAATGCCGCGCCATACCCACCTGTGATAGCGTGAAGGAAAGGAATACACCCACCGCCCAAAGCGGGATGAGGGCGGTGACACTGGCGTTGAAAATAATGATGAGAAATGATGCGATGGCGGTGAGACTGGCGATGCCATACGAAAAAACCAGACGGCTGCCGCGGTATGCCAGTTGGCGCGGCATATATCCATCTTCAGCAATGATCGCGCTCAGACGGGGAAAATCCGCAAACGCGGTGTTCGTCGCCAACACAAGGATGATGGTTGTTGCGGTGATCGTTCCGAGATAGAGCAATCCTCGATCTCCAAATACTGTGCGCGCAAGTTGCGAGATGACAGTCTCTGATTCGGCAGGGACCGCTCCGATCGCACCCAGCAGATAGGTGATGCCGATGAAAAGTACACCGAGGATGGTGGACATCCAGATCATGGTCACGGCGGCATTTTGAGCGCGCGGTTCTTTGAAGGCTTTCACGCCGTTCGAAATACATTCAACGCCGGTCAGGGCGGTCGTCCCGTTGGAGAACGCTCGAAGAAGGAGAAACAAGGTCAACGGTTCGGTATGAAGCGTTTCGATGTGCGGCGGATCCACCACTGTGCCGAGAGTCCCGGTGAAATGGCGAAAGAATCCGACGATCACCGTAAGCACGGTCATACCGAGGAAAAAATACGTCGGTGCGGCAAACGTATTCCCCGACTCTTTCACGCCGCGCAGGTTGGCGATGGCGATCAGGACCAGAAACAAGACAGCAAGAAGAACACGATACGGGAAGAGGAACGGAAACGCCGAAACGATCTGCGCCACGCCGGAGGAGGTGGCGACCGCGGCGAGAAGGATGTAATCCAAAAGTAATGCCGCGCCTGCCACCAGCGCGGCATTCACTCCAAGGTTTTCCTTCACGACAGTATACGCGCCGCCACCACTCGGATACGCATGGATGGTCTGTTGATATGAGATGGTGACGATCGCCAGCAAGACCGTGATGACCAATGAAATGGGAAAAGCGTACCCAAAAGCCTGCGTGCCTGCCGCTGCGAGTATGACCAGCGTTTCCTGTGGTGCATATGCAATGGACGATAATGCATCTGCACCAAAGACTGCCAAGCCGACTCTCTTGCTGATTGTTTGATGCGGTGCGTCAGAGGTTGGAAGTGGACGGCCGATCAGCCAGGTGCGCCATGAACGCTCCGGAATATGCCCAGCAACACGATTCTGATTTAGAAATCCCTCGTTCTTGATACCTTCACCTTCGCGCGGATTCATATACCGCTATTGTATTCCATCCAACGCCAAATTCAAGAGCAGGACATTGACACGCGGCTCACCCAGGAAGCCGAACTGACGGCCCTCCGTATATTTTTCCATGAGGGATATGACTTCCGCTTCGCTCAACCCGCGGGCTGTCGCTACACGGTGGACCTGGTACAACGCCGCGGCAACACTGATATGGGGATCGAGTCCGCTCGCCGAAGCAGTAACCAAATCAACCGGAATCGGAAGGGTGTTCTCCGGGTCCGCGGCTTTGAGCGCGTCCGCGCGCGCCTGCACCATGTCCATCAGCGCGGGGTTGAGCGGTCCGTAGTTCGAGCCGGAAGAAGCGGTCAGGTTTTCGGCATTGTAAGCATTGTATGCAAACGTACCTGTTGCTGAGAGGCGCCCCCAGAAATATTCGGGACCGTCGAACTGCTGACCGATCAATTCCGAACCGTATGTCTTTCCATCAATCATAATGAGACTTCCATTGGCTTGATGCGGGAAAACGACCTGGGCAACACCCGTTACCACCAGCGGATAGATCACACCGGTAAGGATCGTAAGCAAAACAAAGATCGTAATTGCGGGACGAAGTTGTGTGTTCATAGGTTGAATAATCCTGCACAGAATGCGAAAAACCACAATACGAACGTTAGGAACACCCAGGGGCGGAGGTGCATGGGTACATTGAAGGTATCAGGTGCGAACGTCAAAGCACCCAAGACGATCGTGGAGAGTAAGCCAAACCATTTCACCAACGGACGAACGAATCGCATCGATGTTCCTTCCTTCCTTTCCTGTGGTTCGTATCGAATAACGAGTATCTCTGCTTCCTCTTCACGAGGAGACGACACCCGGTTTGAAGTGTAAATATTCATATCAACCTCCAGGATGAGCCTTATGCCAGCCGAAGCGCGACCAACAACATATCGATCAATTTGATACCGATGAATGGGGCGATCAAACCGCCAAGACCATAGATCAATAAATTGTCGCGCAGCAATTGCGCCGCACCCAGCGGGCGATACGGAACACCGCGCAACGCCAGCGGGATGAGGACAATGATGATGAGCGCGTTGAAGATCACCGCGGAGAGAATCGCGCTTTCCGGCGTCGCGAGTTTCATGAAGTTCAAGGTGGTCAGTACCGGATACGTGGAAGCGAAAGCGGCGGGGATGATGGCGAAATATTTCGCCACATCGTTGGCGATGGAGAACGTGGTCAACGCGCCGCGCGTCATCAACAATTGCTTGCCGATCTCAACGATTTCGATTAACTTTGTTGGGTTGCTATCGAGGTCGATCATGTTGGCGGCTTCACGCGCGGGTTGAGTACCCGTGTTCATTGCCACGGCAACGTCGGCTTGCGCGAGCGCAGGCGCGTCGTTCGTACCATCGCCGGTCATCGCCACCAGTTTGCCGCCCGTCTGATGTTCGCGGATCAATTTCAACTTGGCTTCCGGTGTGGCTTGTGCGAGGAAATCATCCACCCCCGCCTCGGCGGCAATGGCAGTGGCGGTCAGCGGGTTATCGCCGGTGATCATCACTGTCTTGATGCCCATCTTGCGGAGTTGGGCAAATCGTTCCTTAATCCCGCCTTTGACGATATCTTTGAGGTGAATCACACCCAACGCATGCTTGTTGCGTGCCACTACGAGCGGCGTACCTCCCATACGGGCGATGCTATCCACGGTGGGCTGCAAATCAGAAGGAAGATGGTTGCCGTTCGATTGAACCAACGAGATTATCGTATCCGGCGCGCCCTTGCGAATGGATGTGCCGTCGAAATCCACGCCGCTCATGCGCGTTTGCGCGGTGAAAGGGATGAAGTGCATACCTTGCGGTGCCTTGTCGCTCGCGCCCATCGTTTGCCCGCGCAAACCATATTTCTCCTTTGCCAGCACGACGATCGAACGACCCTCCGGCGTTTCATCGGCGAGGGAAGACAGCTGCGCGGCTTCCGCTAATTCCTCGGCGCTGGTTCCACCCACCGCGATAAATTCTACTGCCTGACGATTCCCCAGTGTGATGGTGCCGGTTTTATCGAGCAACAAAACATCCACATCCCCTGCGGCTTCCACCGCGCGGCCCGACATGGCGATCACATTGCGCTGGATCATACGGTCCATGCCTGCGATTCCGATGGCAGAGAGCAATCCGCCGATAGTGGTGGGAATCAGGCACACCAGCAACGCAACCAAAACAGTGATCGTGATCGCTGTCCCTTGTCCCGCCGCGCGTACGCTATAAAGTGAATAAGGCAGGAGTGTGGCGCACACCACCAAAAAGATGATCGTGAAACCAGCCAGCAATATATTGAGCGCGATCTCGTTCGGAGTCTTCTGTCGTTTCGCGCCTTCGACCATGCTGATCATCCGGTCGAGGAATCCCTGACCGGGATCTGCACTGACATTTACGATCAGCCAATCGGATAACAAACGCGTCCCACCGGTGACAGCGGATCGATCCCCGCCCGCTTCACGCACAACGGGAGCTGATTCGCCTGTGACCGCGCTTTCGTCCACCGACGCGATTCCCATCACGATCTCGCCGTCTGCAGGCAGAATGTCACCGGACTCCACGAGATACAGATCGTTCTTGCGCAACGCGGTGGACGAAACAACCTCCGTTTGTGAGAGCGCGCTTTGCACATCCCTGGCTTCGCCGCGCAGGCGTTTGGCTGGAGTATCCTGCCTTGCTTTGCGAAGCGACTCAGCCTGCGCTTTGCCGCGTCCTTCAGCGACTGCCTCCGAAAAATTTGCAAACAACACAGTGAACCATAACCATAGCGCGATGGCTCCAATGAACCCTGCCGGCGCCTCACCGCGACCGAACAAGGCTTGGATCCACAACACGGTGGTCAAAACACTGCCGACCTCCACGACGAACATGACCGGATTCTTCACCATCCAGCGCGGGTTGAGTTTGATGAACGATTCTGTCACGGCGCGCTGGTAGATCTCACGGCGATAGGCGGTTGGTTTTTTCGTTTGAATAGTCATTCTACAATCCTTCTACGGAGCAAAGACCATCAGATGCTCGACGATCGGTCCCAATGCCAGCGCAGGGATGAAACTTAGCGCGCCGACGATCATGATCACACCGATCAACCAGACAATGAAAAGAGGTGTATGCGTTGGGAGAGTCCCACTGCTGGCAGGCACTTTCTTCTTTTGCACAAGCGAGCCTGCAATCGCCAGCGTGGGAACGATCAGCCAATAACGGGCAAAGAACATGCAGATACCGAGGGCAGTGTTATAGAACGGGTTGTTCGCGCCCAAACCGGCAAACGCCGAACCATTGTTATTCGCCGCTGAAGAAAAGGCATACAACACTTCACTGAATCCATGCGGACCTCCCGTGTTCCAAATTGTGGCGAGTCCGAGTGGGTGCACGACAGCGATCGCCGTACCAACCTTCACAAGGAAAATCGGGATCAATAGCATGATCGAAGCCATCTTCATCTCATACGATTCGATCTTTTTGCCCAGATATTCAGGGGTACGCCCCACCATCAAACCAGCTATGAACACACCGACAATGACACAAGCCAGCATACCGTACAACCCGGAACCGACACCGCCGTAGATGATCTCACCCAACTGCATCATGAACAGTGGAACCAATCCGCCCAGCGGCATGTACGAGTCGTGCATCGAGTTGACAGAGCCGTTCGAGGCGGCGGTTGTCGCGGTCGCCCAAAGAGCGGAGTTTGCGATCCCAAAGCGGACTTCCTTGCCTTCCATGTTCCCACCCGGGTTGATATCGGTCTGCGACTGATCCACGCCGATCGCCGTGAACGCTGAATTCCCACTTTGTTCAGACCAAACAGCTATTCCCAACAATGCGATGAAGATGATCGTCATCACGGCGAGCAATGCCCAGCCCTGACGCGTATCTCCGACCATGTTGCCGAACGTGTAGCACAACGCGGCAGGGATCAGCAGGATGGACAACATCTCGAAGAAATTCGAGAGTGGGGTTGCATTCTCAAACGGATGAGAGGAATTGACATTGAAGAATCCGCCGCCGTTTGTCCCAAGCTGTTTGATGGCAATCTGCGAAGCGGCGGGTCCGACAGCCAGAACCTGTTCTGTCACCGTGTTGCCGTTCGCATCGGTGGTGGGCTGAAGCATGGAGGCAGTTCGATAGGAATCGAAGGTTTGTACAACACCCTGTGACGCCAGCACAAGCGCCACAACGAACGAGAGTGGAAATAAGATATAAATCGTAGAGCGCGTCAAATCTACCCAAAAGTTGCCGATCACTTTGACAGTGTGGCGAACGATGCCGCGGATCAATGCGACTAAGATTGCCATTCCGGTGGCGGCTGAAACGAAGTTTTGTACAGTGAGGCCGAGCATCTGCGAGAGGTAACTCATCGTCACTTCGCCGCCGTAGCCCTGCCAGTTCGTATTCGTGGCAAAACTAACCGCAGTATTCCACGAAGAATCAGGCGTGACCGCGCCAAGGCTCATTGGGTTGAGAGGCAACATCGCCTGGACTCTTTGCAACGCGTAAACAAAAAGCAAACCAATCGCGTTGAACAGCATCACTGCAACAGCGTAGGTTATCCAGTTCATTTCCTCCTCAGGCTTCACACCCGATAGGCGGTAGATGAACTTCTCAACGGGACCCAGCACGCGGTGCAGAAAAGTATTCTCGCCCTGGTAGACTTTTGCCATAAATGAACCAAGCGGCTTCGCAAGTGCAATCAAAACCACCAGATAGAAAGCGAGTTGAATCCAACTATAGATGTTCATCCGAACCACTCCGGTTTGACCAGCGCCAAAACCAGATACACGAACAGGATCACGGTGATGACGCCGGTGATAACGTACAGCAGATTCATGACTTATCCTCCATCAACCTCTCACAAATCTTGATGAAGCCTAAGGTGAGGGCAAAGAAAAGGATGGTGAGTCCGACATAAAGAAGATCGTTCATGCGTGCCTCCTCTATATGCAGTCTATCGAGATACGGGTCAAATTTGGGGCAAGAAGCAGATGGACCAGGTCAAGAAATGGTCAAAACAAACATCGGGGAACAGTAACCTCCCAGATTAGAGTTTTATTATTTTTGAACAAATTCATAAAAAATGCTATAAAATCTGGCGCAAGTTAGGGAGTAGCCATGGCGCCCCCAAAGGCGTCACCGGCTGGTCGTCAAGACGGAACGAAGGTTCCCGGCCAGCCGTACGTGCAGAATCCGCACCATTGGCGAGACTACCACATCACAGCCGTGGAGTCTCGTTTTTTATTTCCCACGGTCAACCTAAGGAGAAATAACAATGGACGGTACGATCTGGCTATACGTGGGATTCAACCTGTTTGTGCTGGCAATGCTGGCAATAGACCTGGGGGTCTTCCATCGAAAATCGCACGCGGTTTCGATCAAGGAGGCAACGATCTGGAGCGTGGTATGGATCAGCCTCGCCCTGTTGTTCAACCTCGGTATATATTTCTTTTGGGATCAGCTTTCCTACGAAAGCGTGTACTCGAACAGTGAAGCCGCACTGGCATTCCTCACAGGATATCTGATCGAAAAATCTCTCAGCGTGGACAATATCTTTGTCTTCGTATTGCTCTTCACCTTCTTTGCGGTTCCCGCCTCCTACCAACACCGGGTGCTGTTTTGGGGCATCATCGG
>DAOTZF010000057.1:0-5332 GCA_034434415.1 Anaerolineales bacterium
TTACAACGAAGCCCTGAAACTGTTCAAGGAAATCGGAGCGAAATTGGGCGAAGCCAACGTGCTCCAAGCGATTGGCGATGTGCAACAGTTCCGCAAAGAAAATGAAGCCGCGCTCGCCAGTTACAACGAAGCCTTGAAACTGTTCAAAGCGGTTGGGGATAAATTGGGCGAAGCCAACGTGTATTACTCACGAGGCAGGATGCTTGTGATAACGGGGAAGCCAAAAGAGGGATTAGAAGAACTCCAATCCGCCATGAACGTGTACGAAGAAATCGGTGCAATTAGCAGTCAGGCAAATATTTATATGTTTTTAGGTCAGGTTTTAGCTTCATCGGGTCAAAAGGAGGAAGCGATCAAAATGATTAGCCAGGCTGTGGCGCTTGGAGAAAAGATTGACCCAAATCATCCGGTCACAATTTACATGAAGCAAATTCTGCAAAAGCTGCAAGAGTCGTGATAGGGCAGGGCAGGGGAGGGGATGAGGGTGTCAGATGCGAGGTGTCAGGAGTCAGGTAAATCAGTTTCGACTGGGAACAATGCGTTGCCCTCTGAAGCTGTCTGAAGTCCAAAGTCTTAGGTCTGTCTTCAAACAGTGGGGGATGGTCTCGACTGGCTTGCGTCTCGACCACCACGACCTTGACATTCTACTTATCATTCAATATAATTAGTATTATACGCCATCAAAATACGCATAGGAAACAGGATGCAAGAGCACATAAACCGCTTTCTCGACACGCTTGACCTTTCAAAGAACACGATTGATACCTATCGCTACGCACTTCGGCGTTTCGTGGAAATCGTCGGCAATGACGCGCCGCTCAATACAGAAACCTTCGAGACGTTTCTCACGGCGATCAAAGACTATGCCCCATCCACCAAACAAATTTGGCGGTCGGCGGTTCTGGGTCTTTATACGTTTTGCCGCTCGAACGACCTGGCGGAAATTCAGGGCATCATCCGTCACTACACCCGCAGGCAGGGCAAACGGATCGTCAATTTCGACCGTGAAGCGGTTGAAAAGGTCGTTGAGTATTGCAGTCGTTTGAGCGGCAGTCTGCCCGCCTTGCGCGACCGAGCCTTCGTTTTGACACTGGCAGACACGGGTCTGCGTATCTCTGAGGCTTGCGCGCTCAAACGCGGCGACATTGACTGGCTGGAGGCGCGTGCGGTAATCATCGGCAAAGGCGACAAACAATCGGTCATTCGATTCTCTGAGCGTTCCATTCAGGCACTGCGCGAATACCACACATCTTGCGCGTCCATTGAACCGAACACTCGCATCCCGCTTCGATCCCAACCTGTATTCTTACGCCACGATATTCGCGCAAGCAAACGAATCAGACCGATCAGCGCCAGCGGCATGTGGACAGCCATCAAAGGCGACCCCCAACAAGGGATAAAAGGAAGGATTGAAGAGGCTGGTGTGGAACGCGGTCTTGTCCGCATCCATGACTTTCGCCATTACTTTGTCACCATGACGTATCTTGCCAAACGCGACATCAAATTATCGCAGGAATTGGCGCGTCACTCCAGTATTGACACGACGAACCGCTACACGCACTTTGGCGGAGAAGCGGATGCCGCCTATGACGAGATTTTCAACAAGAGGAAATGATGAGAAAAGCATGGACGATGGAACAACTCATCCGCGGGCAAAATCAATGGGCGAAACAGGCAGGCGTACGCCATGATTTGACTCTGGAACAGTGGCAGGAAACACTTGATTATTTTGGCCACAAATGTGCATACTGCGGAGAAAAAAAATATGAAATTATTGAACATTACCTGCCTGTCAGAATCGCTGGAACAACGGTCAGTAATTGCGTTCCCGCTTGCGCAAAGTGTAACGCATTGAAAGATAGCCAAAATCATTCCCTGTCTTTGTATCAAAACGAACGCGTGCTCTCATTTATTGAGAGCAAAGGTGTAAAAATCAAGTTCCACATCCATGAATATATAGCGGTTCGGAAAGAGCATGTGATTTTGGTTTGTGAAAGTTGCGGAAATAAGGTTGATGTGCCAGGATTGGCGATCGAGAAAGCGCAGGAATATATCAGCGAGTTTTATCAAAACACAGGTACTGCATACATTGAAGATTGACCTCCCCTGCCCCACCGAATCCCCTCTCCCGTATGGCGAGGGGAATTTCTTTCCCCGTTATAATGGCATCCCATGAACCTAAAACGCAACCTCTTGATCGCGCTCGCGATTCTGCTTTTTGCAGGCGGCAACATCCTCAATTTATTTGTTTCGAGTAATTTCCTTTGGGGAGAAGTGGAAGCCAGCCTGTTCACCCAACAAACAGGCGCGAAAAAACTGTATATCGAATGTCCCCTGGTGATCGCCCCATGGGAAACGGCAACGATCCGGGCAGTGGTTACGAACAACTTGCCAGATCAAGCCACGAAGCCGCAGGTCAACGCGTTCATCAGCCTCGGGAACGATGCGCGTGTGGAGAGTCAAACTTTGGAACTCGACGCTCACGAAAGCCGCTCCCTGCAATGGACGGTGGACGCGTCAGATATCGTTTTTGAGCGACTGATCCTCGTCAGCGTTTTGCAAAGACCGTATCGTGATCTAGAGTCTCGTCAGGGAACCTGCAGTATTTACGTGTTTAGTCTGTTCGGCATGGATGGACATAATACGCTCACCTCGCTGATCATAGCAGGCGTGCTCGCCTGTCTGTTCGGGATCGGGTTGTTGTATTATATATTTCGTCCGCTCTCCGAGCTGATGGTCAAAGTGATTCAGGTCAATTTGCTATTCATGCTTCTAGCGCTGGCTGGCTTGTTCAGCGCCCTGCCGCGCTACTGGGGGCTGACCCTGATCTTCAATGCCGGCGCACTGCTTGTCATCACGGTTGCCAGTGTGGAGATATTCTTTTCCCCGAAAAAATAGATAAAAGACATCCGCCGTATTCGAGCGGATGTCTTTTCATTGCGCTTACTTCACTTCCTGCGGTTCCCCGAAAATAAAATTATCCATCACCGCCACGTCAACATCCCCTTCGCCGTCATTGGGACCGAGAGCGCCTGTGCCGTATTTCACCTCCACGCGCGCGACGATGGCTTCATCGAAGACCACGCCTAAAAATGACAAGCCATTGTCTGCAATGGGTGTCTGGAATTGCCCAAGCGAATTCCCGTTGATGTCGAAATACTCAAAGGCGGTGTGTTGGGTGTCCACATCGGTGTAGACCGCGCCGAATCCGCGCACCGTTGCGGGAGTGTTCGTGCCGGGGACGAAGAACGTGATCACCACCAGATTGCTCCCGATGGGTGAAAACAATTTCTCGTCGCTGAACGTCTTGAACGAGTCAACGTACTGTGGGTTGATATTCCCAAAGCGCGGCAGAACGCCATAGGGGTTATCCGCGTTCGCGCTGACCATGAGTCCCTCGCCCGGTGTGTTCAACACGATGCCGCGGGCGCGCGGCGCCACGGGTTGGTTGAAAAAATCCGAGACATAAAAATTCGGCGCGGAAAATTCGTCGGGGATCGTATCCCAGTTGATCTCGCGATAGCCTGTCGGTCCTTTTGTGCCGGGATCGCCGCCATTATTTTCGCCGAGCAAGGCACGGTACTCCTCCACTGCGGAGGTGATATCGCCTGCGGCTTCCACAACCTGCCAGTTGTCAGCCGAACCGCCTCCGCAGGCGGAGAGTAAAAACGAAAGGATCGCCGCACTCAACATTAGCTTTTTGAACATTATCATTTCTCCTTTTGATGAATCGTTGCAGGCTTCGAGTATACGTGAACAGGGTGTTTTAATCAACCTACTTTGGTCGAGTCGTAATCCTACTTTCGGAAGCGGCGCTCATTCTTCGTTTATAATCACGCATCCAACGGAGGAGATTTGTCCATCATCGCCAGGATCCGCGCGTACTACAACGACCCGGAATATTTTCCCAATATTCGCAAGATCGCGATACCCATCATCATCCAGCAGTTTACCTTTGCCGGGCTAAACATGCTCGGGGTTGTGATGGTCGGGCAAAAAGGGGAGACCTCCGTCGCCGCGGTGGGATTCGCCGGGCAGATCGCGTTTCTCTTACAACTTGTCCATTTTGGGATTATCAGCGGTGCGGCGATGTTCACGGCGCAATTCTGGGGCAGGAATGATGTTCCCAACCTGCGCCGCGTGCTCGGGCTGTGCCTGATGATCGCCATTTCTGCAAGCCTGATCTTCTTCGCGCTATCGCAACTTCTCCCTTCTGAAATCCTCGGCATTTACACCACCGACTCGGAAGTGATTCGTCTCGGCGCTGAATACATCCGCACCTACTCGTGGACCTTCCTCTTCATGGCGGTCACCTTCAGTTACGCCTTCGTTATGCGCTCCACAGGCGATGTGAAAACGCCGACAACCATAAGTGTCGGCGCGTTGTTGATCAGCACGTTTCTTTCGTATTCGTTGATCTTCGGCGAATTTGGCTTGCCCGAACTTGGCATTCAAGGTGCGGCCGTCGCCGCGGTTTTTTCGCGCGGGCTGGAATGTTTTGCATTGCTCATCGCCACCTATACCAGGAATTCTCCCGCCGCGGCGACCATCCGTGAACTCACCGACTTCGGCGCGCCGTTCGTGGCGCGGGTCATCAAACCAATGTCCCCTGTGATCCTCAATGAATTGTTCTGGGCGTTGGGCATCACCACCTACAACGTCATCTACGGACGCATGGGCACCGAATCGTTCGCGGCAATGAGCATTGTCGCGACGATCGAGCAAATGGCGTTCGTGGTGTTCATCGGCATCTCGAACGCCACATCGGTTCTTGTCGGAAATCGCATCGGCGCCGGCAAGGAGGAGGAAGCATACATTTATGCGGGGCGTTCGCTCGGCTTGGGAATCATGGGCGGCATCGTGATGGGTTTGCTGTTGCAAATCGTCAAAACGCCTGTGCTTTCGTTGTACAACGTTTCGCCGGAAGTGATCGCAAACGCAAGTAACGTCATCAACGTCATCACGTTCTTTCTGTGGGTGCGCGTCAACAACATGACCATCGTGGTCGGCGTCCTGCGCGCCCCGGCGGCGACACGCGCTACTCGCTCTTCCTGGACGGCTTCATTATCTGGCTGGTCGGTGTGCCGATGGCGTATCTTGGCGCGAACGTCTTTCACTTCCCCGTTTATTTCGTTTATCTCTGCGCGATGAGCGAGGAAGCCGTGAAATGGATTCTCGGAATCCGGCGTTATTTCTCGCGTAAGTGGATTCACAACCTCACGGAACAATAAAAACAAGCGGGTGTTTGTTCACCTCACGGCGTTTCCTCTGCCCTCGTCCACATCTCAGTGACTGAACTACTGAGCATCGAATATTGCAGGTCAAGTTGTGC
>DAOTZF010000058.1:0-1969 GCA_034434415.1 Anaerolineales bacterium
TGTTTTTTTTCGGGGTGTTTTCGGTCCGCCTCGACATCAGCAATGTCGTTGATGAGGTAGACGGCGCTGGAGACGAGACAAAATAAAAAGAATCCCGCGAGCGTGCGCAGGAACGGTTCGCGCATGAACAATTGCTTGTCGAAGATGAGCGCGAAGAACACGAAGCCGTTCTTCGTCCATTGGCGCAGGCGCATGGTCTTGAGCAGAGATTTGAACATGGCGCAATGATAATCGAATTTCGATATTCGAAAATCGAGTTTCGATTAACGAATATCGCTTAGAATATTCCTCATGCCAAAAATCAGGTTGGATATGCTAGTCGTCGAGCGCGGACTCGCCGATTCGCGCGCCAAGGCGCAGGCGATGATCATGGCGGGACAAGTCCGCGTGGCGGATCAGGTCGCGTTGAAGCCTGCCACGCCGGTGGACAGCGATTCAACCGTGACGGTTGACTCCGGTCCGCGCTTCGTTTCGCGCGGCGGGGAAAAACTGGACGCGGCACTCGAAGCGTTCAAGATCGATGTGAAAGATTATGTCTGCGCGGACGTGGGCGCCTCCACCGGCGGATTCACCGATTGCCTGCTCCAACGCGGCGCGGCGAAAGTCTACGCCATTGACGTGGGCAAGGGCATCCTGCATTGGAAACTCCGCAACGACCCGCGCGTCGTCGTGATGGAAGAAACCAACGCGCGCTATGTCGAATCCCTGCCGGAGAAAATTGATCTCGTCACGATAGACGCGTCGTTCATTTCGTTGAAGATTTTGTTGCCGGTTGTGAAACCTTGGATTGCCAGTAGCGATTCTTACCGCCAAGAGCGCGAAGAGTGCAAAGAAAAAGAATTAAATCTTAGCGACCTTAGCGGGCTTCGCGGTTCAAGAAATAATGACGGCGAAATAATCGCCCTCATCAAACCCCAATTCGAAGCCGGTAAAAAAGATGTCTCGCGCGGCGACGGTGTCATCCGCGACCCGGAAATCCACAAGCAGGTGCTCCTCGATGTGCTGACCTTCGCCCGAAACGAAGGCTTCGGCATCCGCGGTCTGGTGAAGAGTCCGCTGTTGGGACCGAAGGGCAACACGGAGTTTTTGGCGTGGATGGATTTATCGAATCAACCAGGCTTTGACCTAAAGCAACTTACTGAAAATGTAATCGCGTAAGGGCACAGCAATACAATCCCGCGTCAAAACTTGAAAAGATTCGGTGTGCCCCTGCACCATGTAAAATTTCTCTGTGTCTCTGTGTCTCTGTGGCAAATTAATTCGGTTATACTTCCGCACGCCCTGAAAACTCAGGATCTTCGACAATGACCGACCACATCCGCAATTTCTGCATCATCGCCCATGTTGACCATGGAAAGTCCACGCTTGCTGACCGCCTGTTGCAACTCACAGGCACGATCTCGGAACGCGACATGAGCGAGCAGATGCTCGACACGATGGACCTCGAACGCGAAAAAGGCGTCACCATCAAAGCCTCTGCTGTCCGCATGTATTACACGGCGAAGGACAATCAAAAGTACGAGATCAATTTAATTGATACGCCCGGTCACGTGGACTTCGGCTACGAGGTCAGCCGCGCGCTCAAGGCGTGTGAAGGCGCGGTGCTCGTCGTGGACGCCACGCAAGGCATCGAAGCGCAGACGCTGGCGAATCTCTACCAGGCGCTCGACGCCGACCTCACGCTCATCCCCGTCATCAACAAAATTGATCTGCCCTCCGCGCGTCCCGACGAAGTGGCGGAAGATGTGGGCAGCCTGCTAGGCGTCCCGCCTGAATCGGTCCTGCGCGTCTCGGCAAAAGAGGGCATCAATGTGGACCAGATCCTCGAGGCGATCGTCACGCGCGTCCCGCCGCCGAAGGATGCGGACGACGTCCCTTTGCGCGCGCTCGTCTTCGATTCGCATTACGATTCCTACAAGGGCGTCATCGCTTACATCCGCGTGGTCGAAGGCTCGCTCAAATCCACGGA
>DAOTZF010000059.1:0-6137 GCA_034434415.1 Anaerolineales bacterium
AGGCGAGATCGAACATATCGTGAGAAACACCGAAGGTGTGAAATGATTATAGATGGCGGAATGTTTGGTTTTGAACCCCGAAGGGGTGTCATGTACTATACAAAAATATGTCATCCCTTCGGGATTTTTAGTTCTACAATCATCACATCCCTTCGGGATTGGTTAATTCTAAACCGAAAATGACCTTCCCGCCTGATACATTTCCACACCGCCATTACGATACAACACCACCTCCCCCGCGCCGTAGACGTTCCACATCCCATTCTCGCCGTCGTTCAACATGCCAGTCTGCTCGTCAATGCCGAGCAATGTGACATGTGGGATTTGTTTTAATAAGCGCGGCGCCCAACCTTTGCCGAACGTGTTGTGATGCGGCAGGACAAGCGAATTTGGAACAAGATTCAACCCCTCATGGATCTTCCCCTCGTAGGGGTCAAAATAATACTCACACATCACCATCGCCCCCGCGCTCGACCCCGCGATCACCGCACCGTATTGATAAGCCTCAAGTGAGGCTTTCCACGCGAGGCTGTCCTTCAACGTCTCGCCGAGATAATGCGTGAAACCACCGAGCATGTAAATCAACTTCGCTTCCCGCAGGGATTTGGCTACCGTCTCATCGTTTGCGCTTGCTTCATCAATTAATGGAACCGAAATAACATTTTTCGCGCCGAGCGACTTGAACCAGTGGACGCCGTTACCTCCCGCGCGAAGGTGATTCCGGTCCGGCGCGGCAGCCGCAGGGATGATGCGAAGCGGGGCGTCGAATCCGCCGGCGAGTTCGAGCGCGCGCAGGTCCGGGTCGCGCATCCGCCCTCCGAATTCCGATCCGCCTTCGAGGAGTAAAAAGCCCATTCTGAAATCATACCGCTTTTCTCATAAATCGCGGGGCTTTCGTCACCAGTCATGGGCAAAACCCAGATTTCGGGCTTTATCCTTTACGCGGCACGTGGCATCTTCTTTCAGAATTGTATACAAGTGAAGCGCGGGTCGGCTGTATAATTAATCCACAAAGGAGAGATACGCCGTGCCAAAGCCAAAGGCTGGGGATCATTTCGACAGTCTCTTTGAATACGCTCCCATCTCGCTTTGGGAGGAGGATTATAGCGGGATAAAAAAGTTCTTCGACAAATTGCGCGCAAGCGGGGTCACAAATCTGGATACTTTTCTGAATGGGCATCCTGAAGAAATCGATCACTCTCTTTCGCTTATTAAAGTAACTCACGTCAACCGCGAAACGCTGAACATGTTCGGCGCAAAGTCCGAAAAGGAATTGCTCGCCAACCTGAATAAAATTTTCCGCGACGAGATGCGCGCGCACTGGCGCACGGAGTTGCTGGCATTGTGGAACGGCGAGGTCAGCTGGTCAGGTGACGGGGTCAACTATCGACTGGATGGCGAAGCGCTTCACATCCGTTTGCACTGGCGCATTTTGCCCGAGTGTGAATCCAATTGGGAATGCGTGCTGGTGGCTATCGAGAATATCACCGCGTTGAAAAAAGCCGAGGAGCGTTTCCATAATTTATTCGAGCACGCGCCCATCTCGTTATGGGAGGAAAATTATTCGGCGATCAAACGGGAATTCGACTCTCTGCGTGCCCAGGGCGTGACCGACCTTCGTGCGCATCTCGCTTCGCACCCCGAGGCTGTGGACCGCTTCATGGGCATGATCCGCGTCCTCGAGGTGAACCGAAAAACGCTTAGTTTGTTCGAGGCGATGGATAAAGAATCCCTGCTTGCAAATCTCGGCAAAATTTTCCGCGATGAAATGGGCGAGCATTTCAAGAATGAACTGGTGGATATGTGGGAGGGCAAAACCTACTACGAGCGCGAGGGGATCAATTATTCACTGACCGGGGAGCCGGTGAACGTACACCTGCACTGGACGCTGATGCCCGGGCATGAAAAGGATTTCGATTGGGTGCTGGTGGCGCTGCAGGATGTTACCGCACGCAAAAAAGCGGAAGAATACCTGCGCTATCTCGGAACACACGATGTGATGACCGGTTTGTATAACCGCGCCTTCTTTGAAGAGACCTTGCAGGACCTCGAAGCGAACCGCAAAGACCCGGTCAGTTTCGTCATTGTGGATTTGAACGGCTTGAAACAGACGAACGATTCGTTCGGTCACAGCGCCGGGGATAAATTGATCCGCCGCGCGGCGGAGGTGTTGAAAGCCAGCCTCGAGGAGGGTCACATCGCGGCGCGCATTGGCGGCGACGAATTCATCCTCATCATGCCCGATTCGAACGAGCCGAAGGTTAGAGAAATGGTCGAGCGCGTGGAATCGCTGGTCATCATGAACAACAAGTATTACCGGGAACCTGAGTTGAGTCTCTCGATGGGTGCATCCACCAGCGCGCCGGGGTTTTCATTATCGAAGTTCATCAGCCTGGCAGACGATGCCATGTATCAAAGCAAGGGGTCTTACCACCGCAGACGCAGGGGCGATACTTAAACGTGCGGTTTGTACTCGTCGAACGGAATGCCGTTCCGATGATTTGCCAACGCCTGCCGCACATACGGGACAGTATTCGGCGGCAAGGCATCCATCTCCACCCAGCGTACTTCATCGCATTTTTCAGGCTCGGCGTTGAACGGCTCGCCCTCCCATGTATCGACCGTGAAAAAGAAATCCACGCGCTCATCGTCTTCGATGCGATGCATGACCGTTGAGAAGACCAGATCTCCCGCATCAATTCGGACGCCGACCTCTTCCTCCCCTTCGCGGACTCCCGCATCCCTGACCGTTTCTCCGCCATCCAAATGCCCGGCAGGGACGCTGTATTCGCCATCCCGAAACCCCGTGTTGAATCGGCGCAGTAACAGAATTTGATTCTCACGAAAGAAAAACAAATGCACTGTGGCTGGAAAACGGGCGCGCGTCATTGAAAGTATTTCTCCCAAACCCCTTTCTTTTCCGCTTCGGGAATGAACGAGGCTTCATACGCGTTGCGGTTGCACACAGCGATATCCTCGAGGCTCATGCCGAGAATTTCGTGCGCAATGCGATATTCGTTATTGAGATTCGTTTCCAGCACTTCGGGGTCGTCTGAGTTGATCGTCACTTTCACGCCAAGATCGAACAGCTTCTTCAGCGGATGTTCTTCAATGGTGCGAACCGAATTGGTGAGGTAATTACTCCATGGGTTGACCTCGAGGGTAATGTCGCGTTCTTTGATGAGTTCCACAACCTTCATATCTTCGATCGAATGTATGCCATGACCGATGCGGTCGGGGTCGGTTAACTCGATCACCTCCTTCACGAATGAAGCAGGCGTATCTTCGCCTGTATGGATGGTCAATTTCAATCCCGCCTTTTTGGCTTTCATGATCGAGGGGACGAATTCTCGAAGCGGGAAATCCCGTTCGCTGTCGGCGAGGTCAATGGCGGGGATGTGTTTCCTATGACGAATCGCCCAATCCACGGTTTTGACACAGGATTCAGGTCCCCTGCTTCGTGAGGTGATGGCGATGTAGCAGATCGCCATATCGAATTCTTTTTCGGCGCGGGCTTTGGCGCGGAGCAGTCCCTCGAGGCAGGCGTCCCAATCGAGGTTGTGACCATGGAACGCCCAGTCCGGTGAGAAACGCACTTCAAATAATCTGATGTTTTGTTTGGCTGAATCTTCGAACAATTCCCATGCGATCCGCTCGACGATTTTCGGCGAGGTGATGCTGTTCTGGAATATGCCAAACGCCTTCAATACGGTTTCCAGGTCGCGCAGTTGATCGTAGACCTTCACGTGCTTATCCAATTCGCTGGCTTCATACGAAGGCAGTCTCAAGTTGTACTCTTGGGCAATATCAATGATCGTCTGCGTGCGAATCGCGCCTTCGAGGTGGATATGGATTTCAGTTTTGGGGATGCTGTTATATTTCGGGTCGAAGTTTTTCATGGGAAAACCCTTTTACCACGAAGGACACGAAGTACACAAAGTGGAAAGGCATTAAGCCTTAAGTCTTTCAACCTTCGTGACCGTAGTGTCCTTTGTGTTTAGAAAAGTGACGTCTATTTTACTCCGTCGCCATTTTCAACGCGGCGTGGAGCAACACATTCGCGCCGTTCACACAGTCATCCCATTCCGTGAATTCGCGCGGCGAGTGGCTGGCTCCATCAACTGACGGCACAAATATCATGCCAACGGGGCACAAATCTGCCAACGATTGCGCGTCGTGCCCTGCGCCGGAGGTCAGCGGCGTGTGAGTTAATCCCAGATCATCACAAGCAGAGGCAAACACGTTTTGTGCAACATCGCTCATCGGTGTTGGTGAGTGCTTACCGAGAAATTCGATTTTCAATTCCAAACCAAACCTCGACGCCTGTTCTTTTGCCAATGCGATCAACGCGGCATCCATGTTGTCGAAATCTGTTTGCGTAGGTGAACGAAACTCGAGCGCCACATCCACGCGCGCAGGGACGATGTTGAACGCGCCGGGCGAAAAGTCCATTTTGCCGGTGTTCACCACACCGCCGGGGAATTTTGTCATCACCAGTTCGCGCGCGGCAAGTGCGAACGCGCCCGCACCGAGCGATGCATCAAGGCGGTCTTCCATCGTCGCGGTGCCTGCGTGATCGGCGCGTCCGAGGAACGATAAGCGATATGACCCAATGCCAACGATCGCCGACACAATGCCGATATTGATTCCTGCGCGTTCGAGTCGCTTGCCCTGCTCGATGTGTAATTCCAAATATCCGGCGAACGACTCCTTCGGTCGCGCCGCGCTCAACATGGATTCGTCGGACAAGCCCGCGCGCTGCATGCCTTCGACCAAATTTTCGCGTCCGCCGCGCGGGGCGAGCAAATCGTTTTGCGTGAGATGACCTGATATCGCCGCGCTCCCCAGCAGACCAACCAATGTCCCTTCTTCGTCGGTGAAATCCATCGCTTCAAGATTCACCTTGAGGCTGATGCCGCTTTCGCGAATCGTTTTCAACACTTCGAGCGCGGCGACCACGCCAAGCGCGCCGTCGAAACGCCCGCCGTTGGGTACGGAGTCGAGGTGGGAGCCGAGGATCAACGTTCGCAAATTTGAAGATTGGAAAGTTAGCAAGGCTGAATGATTCCCTGCCCCGTCAGTGCGGAATTCGAAGCTTGAGCGCTCGATCTCGTTGCGGAGCCATTTGCGCGCCGCGAGATGCGCATCGCTGAGTGATGGACGATTCACGCCGCCATCCCCCGTCGCGCCGATGGTGGCGAGTCGGGTGAAGGAATCAAGCATACGGTCCGGATCGACGCGCAGGGTTTTCGTCATGAGGATTCTCCAGAGTAAGATATCGAGCGGGAGTCCAGTCTATTCGCTGTATTTTATCCGAAAGGCAGTTATGGATTTCAAATTGACGATCTTCTCCGATTACATCTGACCGTGGTGCTACGTCGGCCAGGGTGTGGTCGAGAGGTTGAAAGAAGAATATCAAGTGGACGTGGAATGGCGTCCGTTCTATTTGTATTTCGATACGCCGCCTGAAGGACGCGACTTGCCCGAACATGTGAAGCGCGCCCGCGCCAACGGCTCGGAGGAGCGACTCCGTTCGATAGCGGATGTGTATGGTATGCCGTTTAAATCCATCGAAAGAATTTACAACACGCGCCTTGCACATGAAGCGACGGAATACGCGCTCGAACACGGCAAGGGCAACGAATTTCACAAGATCCTTTTTCGCAAAGTATATGCGGAGGGAAATGACCCAAGCGATTGGAATGTGCTCCGCTCTGCAGCAGACGAAGCGGGTCTGGACGCGGACGAGATGCAACGCGAGGTCGAAAGCGAAACATACACCGCTACAGTGGTCGACCGGGTGCGATGGGCGTATCAGATCGGCGTGACCGGTGTGCCGACATATGTGATCAACAATCGCTACGCGATTGTCGGCGCGCAGCCGTATGAAGTTTTCAAGAACGCACTAGAACAGATATTGAATCAAAAGGGCTGACCGCGTGTGGGTCAGCCCTTTTGAGTTCGTGCTGTAATTATTGTGCGTTGGATCGGTGAACCCGCTTGCACACGCGGATGGAGACGCGGTGCCCGTCGCGCCAGATGACCTTGGTACGGCACACGATCGCGCTGGTCGCGGTCAGCACGGCTGACGCGCCATCGGTCGCCGTGAGGCTCACAGCCTGCGGCGCTGAATCGGT
>DAOTZF010000060.1:0-9274 GCA_034434415.1 Anaerolineales bacterium
TAGGTGGCAATGGCTTCAGCACGAGTACCGTATCGCGCAAATAAAAGTTTCAGCCGGTCCTGCGAAACACCGGTCCATGCAAAGAGGCTTCCCATCTGACGATTAGGTTCCTGAACGTCGCGCACATAACCGCGCCCGCCGCCGATGGCTAGGGAACGTGTATCACGTTTTCGTTTCAAACCCAGGTGAGCAAGCGCTTTGTCTGTCACTTGTTCACCGAAGGCGCGGAAGGATGTCCACTTGCCGCCGACGAGCGAGAACACCGGGAAGCTCAGGTTGGTCCAATCGCCGCCGAGCACCTCAATGCGATGATCGCGCGAGATCTGGCTGGCGGTCTTCGCCGTGGAGCGGGGGAGCGGGCGAACGCCGGAGAAGCGAAAAACGATGTGGTCGCGAGTCAGCTTGATGTCCGGGAAGATGCGGCGCGTCAGCGTAAGAAAGTAATCCACTTCTTCTTCTGTGCAGCGAACATCATCCGGGTGCTCCACGGGAATATCCGATGTGCCGATAAGCACGCGGTCGAAAAGCGGAAAGATCAACACGATTCGTCCATCGTTGTTCTCGAAAAAAAATTCGTGGTCACCGATCGCGGCGCGGAGTTCGGGATGATCCACCACGATGTGCGAACCTTTTGTGCCGCCGATGAAATGCGTGGACAAACCCAGTTTCTTGTTCGCCGAATCGATCCACGGACCCGCCGCGTTGATGACCAGTTTCGGGCGTACATCGTACGAATCGTCAGTGAGTTCGTCGCGCAGGATGATCGTATTTTCACTCCCGCCCACCATGCTGACGTAATTGAGAGCGCGCGCGTTCGGGTTCTCGGATTCTGCGTCGAGGATCAGTTCCACGCCGAGGCGCTCTGGGTTGAGAATCGCGCCGTCGTAGTACACCGCCGCATTGACAATGCCGGGGTTCAGTCGATTCCATTTTGCCAGCGCTTTCGAGCGCGAAAGGAATTCATGCCGCGGGACAGTGCGCTGCCTCCCGGTGAACGCATCGTAGAACATCAAGCCTATCTTGATGACAAGCGCGCCGCGCTCCGTGGGTTTGTCCAACATGCCGAAAAATTTGAGCGGCGCATTGAGGAGACCGGAGAATCGTTTGAAAATGGGGATTGTTGTCGGCAGGGGTTTTACAAGATGCGGTGCGTTCTGCAACATGAGGTTGCGTTCCTGCACCGCTTCACGCACGAGACGAAATTCCCCATTCTCCAGATAGCGAATCCCGCCATGCGCCATGTGCGACGACGTGGCAGACGCGCCGGAACAAAAATCCCCGCGCTCGACGAGTAACACATCCACGCCGTTACTGGCAAGATCGCGAAAGGCACCGATCCCGTTGATGCCCCCGCCAACGATGAGGACGGAGATATCCGGTTTTGTTTTGAGAAAGGAAAAGATTTCGCTGCGATTCATAAATTCGATATTCGGTATTCGATACTCGAGTATATGTTCTCACAGAAGATTTACCGAGTATCGAATATCAGAACTATTATTCGACCCAATCGAACGTGCGCATGACAGCCTTCTTCCATCCCGAGTATAACTTCTTTCGGGTTTTCGAGTCCATTGCCGGTTTCCATTCCTTATCGCGTCCCCAGTTATTTTTCAACTCTTCGAAATCCTTCCAAAAGCCGACGGCGAGCCCGGCCGCGTAAGCCGCGCCGAGGGATGTGGTTTCTGCAACCTTCGGCCTGACAACCGGCACGTTCAGCACATCGGACTGGAACTGCATCAACAACTCATTGAACACCATCCCGCCATCAACTTTCAACGCAGAGAGCCTCACACCCGAATCTTTTTCCATGGCGTCAAGGACTTCGCGCGTCTGGTATGCAGTCGCTTCAAGCGCTGCACGCGCGATGTGACCCTTGTTCACATAACGCGTCATGCCGACGATCACGCCGCGCGCGTTAGATTTCCAATACGGCGCGTACAACCCCGAAAACGCCGGGACGAAATAGATTCCCCCGTTATCTTCGACGGATCTCGCCAACGCTTCCACTTCCGAAGAGGAACGAATCAAATTCAGGTTGTCCCTCAACCACTGGACGAGCGCGCCGGTGATTGCGATCGAACCTTCGAGCGCGTAAACCGCCTTTCGCTTCCCGATCTTGTATCCCAATGTGGTCAGTAACCCTGCCTTGCTCTGCACCGGTTTCTCGCCGGTGTTCATCAACATAAAACATCCCGTGCCATAGGTGTTTTTCGCCTCGCCAGGTTTGAAACACGCCTGACCGAACAATGCGGCTTGCTGGTCGCCGAGATCGCCGGAGACGGGTATTCCGTGCAGAGGCGAGGTCATCTCGCCCCAATTTGGGCGGGGAGACCCCGCCCCTATATTTCCATAAATTTCAGACGACGATTTGATCTCCGGCAACATCGCGCGGGGAATCCCCATTGCCTTCAAAATTTCATCATCCCAATCCAGCGACTTGAGATTCATCAACATCGTGCGCGAAGCATTTGTCACGTCGGTGACGTGCCTGCCCGTTAAATTCCAGATCAGCCATGTGTCAATGTTCCCGAACAGCAATTCGCCGCGTTTGGCTTTGGCACGCGCACCGTCCACATTGTCCAAAATCCATCTGATCTTCGGACCGGAGAAATACGTGGCAAGCGGCAAGCCTGTCTTTTTTCTAAAGCGATTTTGCCCGCCTGATTTTCCCAGCTTTGTGCAAATCGAATCCGTCCGTGTATCCTGCCAGACGATGGCGTTGTAGACTGGCTCGCCGGTATTCTTATCCCAAACAACGGTTGTCTCGCGTTGATTTGTAATTCCAATCGCGGCTATTTCAGCGGACTGAAGATGTGCGGACTTCAGTCCGCTCAATGCCTCTTGCATCACCTCAAGCGTATTGTTCCAAATCTCCAGCGGATCATGCTCCACCCAGCCGGGCTTGGGGAAAATTTGTCGATGTTCCTTCTGGGCAACAGAAACAACATTCCCGCCGTGATCGAAAATGATAAAACGAGTGCTGGTCGTGCCCTGATCGATGGCCGCGATGTATCTCGACATGGAAATAACTCTCCTCACTATTTTAAATCAAAATGGGACTGCTATCACCAGTCCCATTGTCACACGTACTTATTTCTTCTTCAGCGGCTTTTTTGTTTCTTCGGGTATTGCACTGGTGCTGTTCAAAAACCTGAACACACCGACAGCCAGCGCTGAACCCAAAAGCGGACCCGCAAAATAAATTGCATACATCGTGGGGTCTTGGTAATCGCCAAGCACCAGCGCAGGACCAAACGTACGTGCGGGGTTGAGCGAAGCACCGGTCAGAGGACCGCCGACGAGAATGGAAGCGATCAACGTCGAGCCGATTGCCAAGCCCGCAAATCCGCCGGATTTCCCCGCCACAGCGTTGTGCAAAACAGCGCTGACGAGGAAGAAGGTAAGAACAATCTCCACCAACGCTGCGGAGAACGGCATCGAGTTCGTCAATGAGCCGATTGTCGCGCCCGCGGAAATGTCGCTAACGAAGGTTCTCAAAAGGAATGCAGCGGCGACCGCGCCGAGAAATTGGGCGATCCAATAAAAGATAGCCTCACCCCATTTGATCGTGTTGGTCAACGCAAGCCCAAACGTCACAGCCGGGTTAATATGTGTACCGGAAATGTATCCAAAGGTATAGGCGAACGCAATGACCGTGAGACCGTGCGCGAATGCCACACCCAGCAATCCCGCATTTGCGATCCCCGCTCCGGCGCCAATGAACACCAACGCGAACGTGCCAATCAATTCAGCAACAAACACTCTTGAATTAAACATTCATCCTCCGAAACAACTGGTTGATTTTTAAACTCAAACGATGACAATTCTTCAAGACCAATGCCTCGCGCCTGTGAGAAACGACTTCCCGCTCATGGATTTCTTCCCAGCGGGTTGCACCTCATCGAGGACGAGCAAACCGCTTCCCGCGCCGACGGCAGGCTGATTCGCCAGTATCAACCTCTCCCCCGCAGACGCGTCCCCTGCCTCCACATGCGCACGATGGATTTTGAGAATCGCGTTGTCAAATTCCATGAACGCGCCGGGCCACGGGTTGAACGCGCGGACACGGCGCTCCAACTCTTGCACATCGCGCGTGAAGTCGAGCCGCCCATCCTCTTTTTTCAACATCGGCGCATACGTTGACAGTGAATCATCCTGCGGCTCAGGTTGAATTTCACCGGCGATCCAGCGCGGCAGTGTTTCGATCAGCAAGTCTGCCCCAAGGCGAGATAACGCGTCGGTGACGGAGCCAGCCGTATCGTCGGATTTGAGGCGAAGGGATTTTTTGGCAAGCATCGCGCCGGTGTCGAGTCCCGCGTCCATTTTCATGATGGTAACGCCGGTCTCTTCATCCCCGTGCAGGATCGCGGCTTGAATCGGCGCCGCGCCGCGCCAGCGCGGAAGCAGGGAAGCGTGCACATTGAGGCATCCAAGACGCGGCAAGTCCAGCACATCCTGTTTGAGAATTTGCCCGAACGCCGCCACAACGATCAAATCGGGCGACCACGCGCGGAGTCCTTCCATCGCTTTGGGCGCACGCAGTTTTTCAGGTTGGATGACTGGGACGCCAAATTCGAGCGCGAGCGATTTAACCGGCGGCGGCTTGAATTCGCGCCCGCGCCCGGAGGCGCGGTTTGGTTGCGTGACCACGCCCACAACCTCGTATTCGCCCGCCAGCGCACGCAGGCTTGGCAGGGCAAACTCAGGCGATCCCATGAAAACGATCCGGGTCATGCGAGGATTGTAGCATAGTAACTTTTTCCCATAAAAGCCCGTTGCACATTGTTCTGTTTGGTTGTACAATAATGAAAATCCAAACATTAGTAATCCCCGGAGGAATGAACCATGGAAACAACAAGTGACGACAAACTGTGGTCTGCATTAAGCTACGTCTTTGCTCCACTCGTCGGCATCATCGTACTGCTGATGGAAGACAAGAAATCCCGTCCCTTCATCAAGTTCCACGCCGTGCAGTCCATTGCGGCAAGCATCGCTTTCTGGATCGTCGCCACCATCATCACGACCATAACCATCGGCATCGGCGGGCTGTGCGTGCCGGTGTTGTGGCTGGTGTTCCTGTATTGGGCGTACCAGGCGTATCAGGGTCAAATGGTTAACATTCCGATCGTGACCAATTTCATCAAAAGCCAGGGCTGGGCGTAAATTCCAACAGATGACCAAAGGCTCACCGTCTTTTTGCAGTGAGCCTTTTTATTGTCTGTGTTGGGTGATAAATTTGCATCGGAGGAAATGATGAACATCGGTAAATCTTTTTCATTCGTATTCGATGACCAGAAGTGGATGAGCAAACTGGGGCTGGGAGCCCTGATCACGCTCATCCCCTTCCTCAACCTTGCATGGACCGGCTACATGGTCGGCATCATCCGCAATGTGATGAACGGCGCATCGGAACCCCTGCCCACGTGGGACGACCTTGGGAAAAAATTCATGGACGGGTTATTGTTGACCGTTGCGGGCATTGTGTATGCGCTGCCGATCATCGTCGTTTTTTGTCTGCCCCTCAGTTTCATGATCGTGCCCGCCATTCTTTCCGGCGATAGCGATCTGCAGGGCATCGCCAGTGCCATTGCAGGGTTGGGAACCGCGCTGTTCGTTTGTCTGTTGTGCGTATTCATTGTGTACGCGCTGGCGCTCTCGGTCATTTACCCCGCCATCCTCGTCCTGTTCGCCCGCGAAGGGACTCTAGCCTCGTGCTTCAAATTCCGTGAAGTGTTCAGCCTGATCAGCCAGAATTCCTCCCCGTTCATCACCGCGTGGGCGGTCAACATCGGTGTGAGTTTTGCCGTCAGTTTTGTAGTCGGCATCGCGCAAACCGTGCTGAATCTCATCCCATGCCTCGGGCAGATTGCAGCCATCGTGGTCACGTTCGGGATTGTGGTCTATGCCACGGCTGTGTATGCCCATTTGTTCGGTCAATTTGGGAACGCTGCCGCCGGGCAAAGTACTTCCATGACCACTGCATAAAACGTTTTCCGTATGAACTAAAAAGCCTGCGATATTCGCGGGCTTTTTTGTTTGCAACCAAACTGCTGAACTCTCGTATGAAGGGTAGAAAACAGAACAGGAGAACGTTATGAACACAACCAAACCCACCCTCATCCACGTTATCGCGTGGACTACGCTTGCCAGCGGCATCGTGAACCTCTTTTGGGGATTCGCCGCATCAGCCACCGCGCTTGCCACCATTGTTGGTGTTGTCTGCGTACCGCTTACGATCCTGCCGACCATCCTCGGAGTCTTCGAATTGATCTACGCGGCAAAATTATTCAGCAACCCTCCGCAAGCCGTCAAACCTTCCACGAACATCGCGGTGCTCGAGATCGCGTGCGTGCTGGCTGGCAACCTCTTTGCAATGGCGGTCGGCATCCTCTCGCTCGTCTTTTACAACGATACCATCGTGAAGGATTATTTTGCCCGCCTGAATGGGATGCCCCAACCGGTGACTGTGTCCCCGCCCGCACCCGCTTCCTTACCAGAACCCCAGCCTGCCCCGGCAGTGGAACCGGTGCATCAGCCCATCGAGGAATCCTCGGCAGTTGAGTCACCTGCGAAACCTAAACAGACTCCGCGCAAAGTTGCCAAGAAGTGATCGAACGAATCAAAATGAAAATGGACAGCGAGGCTTCGCTGTCCATTTTCGATTCATGGTATCCTCCAAAGATGAATCCGATCGAGTCTATTTTGAAACATCAACGCGCCCTCATCATCGACGGCGCACTCGCCACTGAACTCGAACGACGCGGCTACGATTTGAAAGATGACTTGTGGTCTGCAAAAATTCTACTGGAACAACCCGAAGCGATCCGACAACTCCATTATGATTACTTCATCGCCGGCGCGGACTGTGCCATCACTGCCAGTTATCAAGCCACCATCGAGGGATTCAAGAAGCGCGGTTTGAATGAAAAAGAGGCGATCGCATTGATTCAAAAATCTGTTGCGCTCGCCGCCCAGGCGCGGGATGAATTCTGGGCAGACGAATCAAATCGACGCGGACGCGCCAAGCCGTTCATCGCCGCGTCCATCGGACCGTACGGCGCGTACCTTGCGGACGGTTCCGAATATCGCGGCAATTATGGACTGACCGAAAAGGATTTGATGGATTTTCACCGTCCGCGCATGAAGGCGTTATTCGAGGCGAAGCCTGACATGTTCGCCTGCGAGACAATACCCTCGCTGGTCGAAGCACAGGCACTTTCAAAACTACTGATAGAATTTCCAAACATCACGGCTTGGTTCAGTTTTTCCGCGAGAGATGAAAAATATATTTCCGAAGGTCAGCCATTCGGTGATTGCGTCCGCTTGTTGGATGATCACCGGCAAGTTGCAGCCATTGGAATCAATTGCACCTCGCCGAAGTACATCCCGTCATTGATTCGTGCAGGCAAACAGCAGACAACGAAACCGATCCTCACGTATCCCAACTTAGGCGAAAGTTACGATGCGAACAAAAACGATTGGGATGGCAAACCCGAGACCGAATCCTTTGGCGAAGAGGCAAAGGTCTGGTATCAGGCTGGCGCGCGTCTGATCGGCGGATGTTGTCGCACCTCGCCGGAGGATATCCGCGTTATCGCAAATTGGGCGAGAAGAAAATCACTCTCACACGAACAGGTTTTATAGATGCAACCACCTCTGAAAAGACGATTGCTCATCATCTCTGTGGCGTTGCTGATCCAGTTCAATTACTCGATTGCTACACGCGTGTTGACGGGCGGCATCATTCCAAAACTACCGATCGATATCTTTCCTCTGTCAACGATCTGGGTGATCCCGTATGCCTTATGGTATTTGTTCATCCTTTTGGCGGGTGCGTGGCTGATCCTCAAAAGCGACGGGCGACTCTTCCGCGCATTTGCCGCAGGTTTCATCCTGACCTGCACGCTTGGGGTTTTGACCTTTTACCTGTTCCCAACCTACATCATCGACCCTGAACTGCCCGGCTCTGACATCTTCTCGAAAACCCTGCTTTTTCTCCAATCGATGGATGGCGATTATGCCGCCTTCCCCAGCGCGCACATCTATGTGACCGTCATCCTCGCGCTCTTTTTCGACAAATGGTTTCCACGATACCGCTGGTTGTGGCTGTTCATCTATATCGTGATCGCGTTGTCCACTTTGTTCACGCAACAACACTACATCCTCGATGTGATCGGCGGGACTCTTTATGGATGGTTGGGATTTCGTTTTGGACTGTGGTGGATCGCGCGGTCCTTATCACGCAGTACACATGCAGGAGTTGTCGAATGAAAGCCATTCGCTTGATTCAGTTCAGGAAGCCGCTGGAACTGCAAGAGATTCCGATGCCAGAATTCGGTGAAAAGGATATTCTGGTACATGTGCGCGCGGCGGGGATCTGTCATTCCGATGCGCATTACCGCGCGGGGCGTTCTGCCATGGGATTCATGCCGATCACGCTGGGACATGAAGTGGCTGGCGTCGTGGAAAAAATCGGCTCACAAGTTACGAACGTGAAAGCGGGAGAGCGAGTCTGTTTGCATTACAACATCTCGTGCGGCGATTGTTATTATTGCAGTACGGGCAACGAACAATTCTGCAACACGGTGAAGATGCTCGGCCATCACGTGGACGGAGGTTATGCGGAATACATTGCGATACCCGCACGGAACGCGATACCACTGCCGGACGAGATTCCGTTCGAGGCGGGCGCGACGTTGATGTGCGCCTCGGCGACAGCACTGCACGCCTTAGGTAAAGGCAGGATCAAAGCCGGGGAAACTGTGGCAGTCTTCGGTGTTGGAGGACTCGGTCTTTCCGCCATCCAGTTGGCGCGTGCCATGGGCGCGGTCGAAGTCTACGCGGTGGATATCAAGCAGGACAAACTCGAACTGGCGTCTGAATATGATGCGATTCCAATCGATGCGAGCCGCATCAACCCAGTGGAGGAGATCCGAAGATTGACGAAGGGCAGGGGCGTGAATGTTTCCGTGGAGATGATCGGCTTGCGGAAAACGATGGAGCAGGCAATTGATTGCCTTGCCAATCTGGGGCGCGCAGTGATGGTGGGATTGAACCAGCAACCGATCTCGATCAACACGTATGCACAGGTGCTCGGTAAAGAGGCGGAGATCATCGGCTCGAACGATCATTTGGTGAGCGAACTGCCTCTGCTCGTCGAGTGGGCGCGCAAAGGTATTCTGGATACGTCGCGCGTCGTGTCGCAAGTCATACCGTTGGATGCGACCAGAATTAACCAGCGACTCGATGATCTGGAAAATTTCACAAACGACGT
>DAOTZF010000061.1:0-10529 GCA_034434415.1 Anaerolineales bacterium
GGCGGTGTGACGTTGTACCATGTGATTCCGCCGTCGTTCGTGCGGACGATCTGCGTTTCGGTCACCCCCCAACCATCGAGCGAATTGAGAAATCGAATCTTTATCAATTCCGGCGATTCAACGAGCGGAGCTTTGATCTCTGCAGGTGAGGGCGTGTCAGGATATGGCGTGGGAGGAAGGTCTGCCAGTGCTTCCGGCGAAGCAGATGGCATGTTGCACGCGGTAAGTGAAGCAAGCAGAACTGCAAGCAGAACAAATCGTTTCATTGATCTCCGTATGTTGGAACGTTTGAAAGTCAGAAAGTTAGCAGGTTAAACTTTCAACCATTCGAACTTATCAACCTGCAAACTCAAGGATCGTCGCTTCACCCTGACCGACACCGACACACAAGGTCACGAGGCCGTATTTCACGTCCCCGCGCAATTTCATTTCATGCAACAGTGTGGTTACAAGGCGAGCGCCGGAACATCCCAACGGATGGCCTATTGCGATCGCGCCACCATTGACGTTTACGGTTTCAGGATCAAGTTCCAAATCCTCCATCACAGCCAGCGATTGCACGGCAAAAGCTTCGTTCAACTCAACCAAGCCGATATCTTTCATTAGTAAGCCTGCACGCGTCAATGCTTTTTTCGTCGCAGGGACAGGACCGTATCCCATCACGCGCGGCGGAACACCGGCAGAAGCAGAAGCGACAACCCGCGCAAGAGGTTTGAGATTCAGAGCCTTCGCTTTTTCTTCGCTCATCATCAACAATGCCGCCGCCCCGTCGTTGAGACCAGACGAATTTCCCGCAGTCACGGTTCCGCCCTCCCTTGCAAAGGCAGGTTTGAGTTTCGCCAGCGATTCCATCGTCGTGTCGCGGCGCGGGCGTTCGTCTGTGTCCACGAGTTTCGCGTCACCTTTCTTTTGCGGAATCGCAACTGGAAGAATTTCCTTTGCAAACCTGCCAGAGTCAATTGCGACAATCGCTCGTTGATGCGAACGTAAAGAAAACTCGTCCTGTTTCTCGCGCGTGATATGCGGACGCTCCCTCGCGATGTTTTCGGCGGTCTCGCCCATGGATTCCGTACCGTACATTTCTTTCATTCTAGGATTCGGATACCGCCAGCCCAGCGCGGTATCCCATGCGGTGAGATTACCGAACGTGAATCCCGCTTCCGCTTTCGGAATGGAGTACGGCGCGCGGCTCATCGATTCGACTCCGCCGGCGATGAACACATCGCCCTCCCCGGCCTTGATCGCGCGCGCGGCTTGATTGATCGCGCTCAACCCGGAGGCACATAGACGGTTCACTGTCACGCCTGCCACGTCAACGGGAAGCCCCGCCAGCAACGCGGACATTCGTGCGATGTTGCGGTTATCCTCGCCAGCTTGATTCGCACAGCCGAGAAAAACCTCCTCCACAAGCGCAGGGTCAAAACTGTTGCGTTGAACAATTTCACGGATGATGAGAGCCGCCATATCGTCGGGACGAAGCGGGGACAGAATCCCGCCCAAAGCTCCGATCGGCGTGCGAATCGCGTCTATGATAACTGCTTCGGTCATGTACTCTCCTTGCACGATATTCTGTGTAAATTATACACTTTCAAGGCAGATGCCGATGCGATAAGCTAGCGAGTCCGTATTCCCATCGAGAATGAGGCGGGTTTTTATCCCAAAACAGGGGATGATTTTGTACACCCTCATTTATGACGCATGGCACTACCCCGCCTCGGGTATCAGGGACATAATCATGCTGGACGCAATCCTGCCAAAGTGCATCCGACTACTCAGATACAAGGAGAGAGAATGCAAGTCAAAGGTTGGATCGAAGTCAGTGATCAGTATTGCAAGGGATGCGAGCTGTGCATCCCGGTGTGTCCGCAGGGGGTGATGGAAATGGACCTGACACGCCTTACCCCAAAGGGATACCACCCCGCGCACACGTTCAAGGATGGATGCACGGGGTGTGCTATTTGTGCCATCGTTTGCCCCGATGCGGCGATCACCGTTTTTCGGGAGGTATCAAAACCGATCCCTGTTTCTGCATGATTTTGTAGGGGCGATGCATGTATCGCCTCAACGCAATTTGGAGAATCTATGACACGTGAATTATGGAAGGGCAACGAAGCCATCGCCGAAGCCGCCGTGCGCGCCGGGCTTGAAGCATACTTTGGTTATCCCATCACACCGCAAACAGAAATTCTCGAATATCTTTCGAGGCGAATGCCGGAACTCGGTCGCGCATTCGTGCAAGCCGAGAGTGAACTCGGCGCGATCAACATGGTATATGGCGCAGCGTGCGCCGGCGCGCGCGTGATGTCTACATCATCAAGTCCGGGTGTGAGTTTGATGATGGAAGGTTTATCGTACATCGCCGGCACCGAAGTGCCCGCGGTGCTCGTCAATGTGATGCGCGGCGGACCAGGTCTCGGCAACATCGCACCCGCCCAAAGCGATTACAACCAGGCTGTGCATGGCGGCGGCCACGGTGATTATCGGAACATTGTGCTTGCGCCCGCTTCAGTGCAGGAGGCAATCGACCTCACCGCGCTGTCGTTCGAGCTCGCAGAAAAATACCGCACCATCTGCATGATCATCCTCGACGGCTCGATTGGCCAGATGATGGAACCAGCCAAGATGCCGGAGATGAGACCGGTTCAACGCGCTCACTGGGATTGGGCAACCGATGGGAAGATGGGAAAACGCGAACGCCGCATCCTGACCTCCATTTATCTTGATCCAGTCCAGGAAGAGAAAACCAACCTTCGGCTTTTGACTCGCTGGAAAGCCATTGAGCGGAACGAAGTCCGTTACAGGGAATATTTTCTAGACGACGCGAAATACGTGATCATCGGTTTCGGTACGGCAGGCCGCGTGGCTCTCTCGGCAGTGAGGCATGCGCGAGAGCAGGGAATCAAAGTGGGACTCTTGCGTCCCGTTACAGTGAGCCCATTCCCCGTCGAAGTGATCGAGAGTCTCGTCGGTCACGTGGACGGTTTCCTCGTCACCGAGATGAATTCGGGGCAGATGCTGGATGATGTTCAACGCGCCGTGCGCGGTCGCGCGCCGGTCGAGTTTTACGGGCGGGTGGGAGGTGTGGTACCGCTTCCGGAAGAGATCACGAACGAAATCCATCGCATGGTTTCAGAACCGCTATCGGTGGAGACTGACCCGCGCGAGGAATGGTATGAACGCATGCGAGGGATGAGGTGAATCCATGACTACGACTGCCCAAAATAATACTGTTTACGTCCGACCCGAAGGCTTTACCGAAATGCCCACGCATTACTGCCCGGGATGCACACATGGTGTCGCGCATCGGTTGGTGGCAGAGGTGCTGGAGGAAATGGGTGTGATCGATAAAACCATCGGCGTCGCTCCGGTGGGATGTGCGGTCTTCGCCTACAACTATTTCGATACAGACTTTGTCGAAGCCCCGCACGGACGCGCGCCTGCGATGGCGACGGGAATCAAACGCGTGTTACCTGATCGAATCGTGTTCACCTATCAGGGTGACGGCGACCTCGCTTCGATCGGAATGGGCGAGATCGTCCACGCCGCGGCGCGCGGAGAGAACCTCACGGTTATCTTCATCAACAACGCCAACTTCGGCATGACCGGCGGACAAATGGCTCCGACCACTTTGCCCGGCATGAAAACGACTTCGTCACCGAACGGACGCGATGTGGAAACGCAGGGTTATCCGATACGCATGTCGGAGATGCTCTCCACGCTGGATGGAGTCGGGTATTGCGTGAGGCGGTCATTACACGACCCAAAGAATATCCGTCTTGCCAAGAAAGCTATCCGTCTCGCGTTTGAAACTCAAGCGCGCGGACTCGGCTTCTCGATGGTCGAATTGCTTTCCACGTGCCCCACCAACTGGGGCATGACGCCCGTCGAGTCGTTGAAGTTCGTGGAGTTGAACATGGTGCCGGCCTTTCCGCTCGGAGATTTCAAGGTGAGCGAGGCGATCAAGCAAGTGAAGGTGTAAGAGCGATACTAGATAATTCGATACTCGAAACTCGAGTATCGAATATCGAAGGAGCAAAGCGACTTATGCAAAAAGAGATCATCATCGCAGGGTTTGGCGGGCAGGGAGTTCTGTTCAGCGGACAAGTGCTCGCGTACGCCGCCATGGACGCCGGCAAAGAAGTGACATGGATTCCCTCCTACGGACCCGAGATGCGCGGCGGCACGGCGAACTGCACCGTCATCATCGCCGACGAGGAGATCGGCTCGCCGCTGGTGAAGAATCCAAAACTGGCGATCGCGTTGAATTTGCCATCCTTTGACAAATACGAAGATATGCTCGCGCCCGGCGGGACCTTGATCGTCAACCAATCGATGGTGGACCGCGCCGCAAGAAGGACTGATATCCACGTGGTCTTCGTTCCATGCAATGAAATTGCAGAAGAGATCGGCGATAAAAAACTTCTCAACATGGTCGCCGTCGGTGCGTTGCTCACCGCCTTGCCTGAAATTTCATTGAAGGATATCGAGAAGGCGCTGGAAGGTCACCTGCCTGCGAGGCACAAGCATTTATTGCCCAAGAACTATGAAGCATTGAAAAGAGGGTTTGAAATAGCCCAGAGCGTCGCGGTATAATGAATCAAAGGAGCAAATCATGAAAGGCAACGAGAAAGTAGTCAAGACACTGAACGAACTTCTGGCGGATGAACTGACCGCCATCAGTCAATTGATGGTACATTCCGAAATGTGCCACAATTGGGGATACGAAAACCTGCACAAACGACTCGAAAAACAAGCGATCGATGAAATGCATCACGCCGAGTGGCTCATCCAGCGGATACTTTTCTTGGAGGGCGTACCGGTTGTTTCCAAACTCAATGATATGAAAATCGGCAAAAGCGTGCTGGAGATGCTCACGAACGATCAGGATGCCGAAGCAGGCGCGATTCGCGCATACAACGCTGGCATTGGGTTGGCGACCGAGGTCGGTGATGAGTCTACGGGCGACCTCTTGACGACCATCCTCAAAATGGAAGAGGGTCATCACGACTGGGCGCAGAAGCAACGCACGCAGATCCAACAGATGGGGCTCGAAAATTACCTGAGCAATCAGGCGTCCGCTGAATAAACCACCCCGTTGAGAAAAATTTTCACGGCAAGACCATACCCGCCTCCGAAACGAGGCGGGTTTTTTTATCCAATAACAGAGTCTCAAATGCTATAATGTCGCAATTCAAGCGAGGTCACCATGGCAGACTATGATTATGATTTGCTCGTGATTGGTTCGGGACCCGCAGGTCAACGCGCGGCGATACAAGCCGCGAAACTCAACAAGCGCGTCGCGGTCGTCGAACGGAAGACGATTTTGGGAGGGGTGTGCATCAACACGGGAACGATTCCCAGCAAGACGTTGCGCGAAGCGGTGATGCATCTTTCGGGGTATCGCGAACACAGCCTGTACGGTGCGTCGTACACGGTGAAGCAGAACATCACAATGAGCGACCTGCTCTATCGCACCGACCACGTCATCCAGCACGAACTCGATATCGTCCGTCATCAACTGCAACGCAACCGCGTTGAACTACTTTCCGCCGAAGCCTCCTTTTTGGACGCCAACACGATTCGACTCAAATCCGTTGACCAACACGGCTGGCGGGATGTGACCTCCGCGAACACCATCATCGCCACCGGGACATCCGCCACGAAGAGCGAACATATCCCCTTTGACGGGAAACGGATCTTTATCAGTGACGATCTGCTCCAATTGGATCATCTGCCACGCACCCTGGCAGTCGTCGGCGCGGGCGTGATCGGACTCGAATACGCGTGCATCTTCGCCGCGCTGGGCGTGCGCGTCACCGTCATTGACAAGCGCCGCCGCCTGCTCCCTTTCGTGGACGCGGAGATCATGGACTCGCTCACGTATCATCTCAACCAGCAGCGCGCGATCATGAGGCTGGGCGAGGAGGTGAAAGACATCGAGCCACTGGATGATGCGCAGGGGAATCGCGTGAAGATCACACTCGCCAGCGGAAAACAAATCGTCACCGAGATGGCGCTGTATAGCATCGGACGGACAGGCGCGACAAAAACGCTCAACACCGAGGCAGTTGGCATCGAATTGGATGAACGCGGCGTGATCAAAGTGAACGAGAAGTTCCAGACGAAAACGCCGAACATCTACGCGGTCGGCGACGTGATCGGGTTCCCTTCACTGGCTTCCACCTCCATGGAGCAGGGACGTCTCGCGGCATGTCACGCGTTCGGCGTGAAGACGAATCACACACCCGAATTATTTCCGTACGGCATTTACACCATCCCTGAAATTTCGACCGTTGGTCGCAACGAAGAGGAACTGACCGAGGCGGGCATTCCGTACGAAGTAGGAAAAGCACAATACCGCGAAATCGCCCGCGGACAGATCATCGGCGACCAGACGGGTTTACTCAAGTTGATCTTCCATCTCGAAACGCACGAACTGCTCGGCGTGCACATCATTGGCGAAGGCGCAAGCGAACTCATCCACATCGGTCAAGCGGTAATGGCATTCAAAGGCAAAGTGGAATATTTCATCAACACCGTGTTCAACTATCCCACGCTGGCAGAGTGCTACAAGACCGCCGCATTCGACGGCATCAATCGGTTGGGGGCGTGAGGGTGATTTCCTTGACAATATTATCGCGTGGCGATAATATTGGCTCGTGATCGAGTCTTTTGCCTCAAAAGAAACAGAGAAAATATTTCTCGGGCAGGTTTCGAGAAAACTGCCCACAGACATTCAAAGAACCGCACGGCGAAAGTTACTCTACTTGGACGACGCGGAAGATTTGCGCGACTTGCAAAACGTCCCCGGTAACAAACTTGAAAAGCTAAGAGGCAATCGTGCAGGTCAATACAGCATCCGCATCAATGATCAATGGCGAATTTGCTTCGAATGGACAAAAAATAAAGCCAAAAAAGTAGAGATCGTTGATTATCACGAATGAGAGAACATAATGGATAAACTGCTTTCCCCCATCCACCCAGGTGAAGTGCTTCTTGAAGATTTCATGAAGCCGCTTGGATTAACTCAATACCGCCTTGCACAAGATATTGGCGTATCTCCTATTCGCATTAGCCAGATCATTCATGGACAGCGCGCAATTACCGTAGATACGGCATTACGCTTGGCGCGCTATTTCGGCACAAGCGCGGCAGTGTGGTTAAGGCTGCAAGTTCGCCATGACCTTGAAATAGGGGAATCAGAATTAGGGCGGCGAATTGAACGTGAAGTCAGAGTGTTAGAACACGCCTGATCTAAAACAAGAAAAATCCCGCCTCGATTGGCGGGATTTTTCTTTGTACAATAGGGCATGGAAGATATTTCCCTCGTCTTTATCGAACTCGGCGTCGCCATTATTGGGCTTGCGCTTTTAGCGCGGCTGGCGAGCAAGTGGGGGTTCTCGGCAATTCCGCTATATCTGTTGGCAGGTCTCGCCTTCGGCAACGGCGGAATCATTCCGCTTCAATTCAGCGAAGAGTTTGTCCACATCGGCGCGGAGATCGGGGTCATCCTTTTGCTCTTCATGCTTGGGCTGGAATATTCAGGTGAAGAGTTAAGCGCGAATCTGAAAGTCGGTTTACCCGCTGGAATTGTTGATTTCGTCCTCAACTTCCCGCCCGGGTTGATCATGGGCTTATTGCTCGGATGGAGTCCGCTGGCGGCAACACTTCTCGGTGGCGTGACCTATATTTCCTCATCGGGTGTTATCGCGAAAGTTCTCGCAGAACTCGGTCGGCTGAACAATCAGGAAACTCCCACTATCATTTCCATCCTCGTGATCGAAGATCTGGCGATGGCTTTGTATCTGCCGCTGGTGGCAGTACTTCTGATCGGGCTGGGGTTTGCCGATGCAATCGTCTCCATTCTCATCGCCCTCACAACTGTGGGCATCGTGCTATTCATCGCCCTGCGTTATGGAAAAAAATTAAGTTCGCTGATCGCGCATCAATCCGACGAAGTGATTCTCTTTACCACGTTTGGTCTCGTGCTTCTGGTCGCGGGCGTGGCTCAACGCCTGCAAGTCTCGGCCGCGATCGGCGCGTTTCTCGTGGGAATCGCCCTCTCCAATCCCCTCGCCGAACGGACTCATAAACTACTCGGTCCCTCGCGGGATTTGTTCGCCGCCATCTTCTTTTTATTTTTTGGATTACAAATTGACCCCGCCTCTTTGCCTCCCGTTCTTCTGCTCGCCGTTATTCTGGGCATTATCACCGCGCTGACGAAACTCGTCACGGGCTGGTGGTCCGCGCGACGCGCAAAAGCAGATTCACTCGGAGCCTTCCGCGCGGGCGCGGCGTTGGTGGCGCGCGGCGAGTTCTCGATCGTGATCGCGGGACTCGGAGTCAGCGCGGGGCTAGAACCGCAGTTGGGGGCTTTATCTGCCGCGTATGTGTTGTTCATGGCGATCATCGGACCCATTCTTGCGAGGTTTATTGAATTGCTTGTTTCACCTATAATCGGGCTGGTAAGAGGAGAACAACAATGACAACTCAAACTCCTGAACAACTGTACGCTGAACTATACGACAACACTGTCCCTGACTGGGATGGGGAGATCGACTTCTACCGTGAATTCACGCGTGATGTGAAAGCAAAGGGACAGTCCGTGCTGGAGGTGGCTTGTGGGACCGGGCGTGTCACCCTCCAGTTGGCAAAAGAGGGCGTGAACATCGTCGGCACGGATCTGGACGAGGAAATTCTCAAGGTGGCGCGAAAGAAAAGCGAAGGGATGGCAAACGTCCGTTGGGAACGAGGCGATATGCGTATGTTCGATCTCGGTCAAGAGTTTGGATTGATCATCAGTCCCGGTCATTCCTTTCAATTCATGTGTACTCCTGAAGATCAGGTGAAGGCGCTGGAAAATTTCAAACGACACCTCGCACCGGGCGGGACTCTGGTCATCCATCTCGATCACCAGAGTGTGGATTGGCTCGGCGACCTCACCCGCAACCTTGGCGGAAAGTTCGAACGCGGCAAAGAGGTGATCCACCCGCGCACAGGGAACACGGTTCGAAAAGAATATGCGTGGACTTATGAACGAAGCACGCAAACTGCGGCTGTGACTCTCAAATGGGAGGAAGTGGACAGGGACGGCGTTGTTTTGCAAACATGGCAGCGAGAGCCCATGCAGCTCCACTGCGTCTTCCGCTTCGAGATGGAGCATCTGCTTGCGCGCGTAGGATTCGAAGAACGAACGGTATATGGCGATTTTTTCAAGAACGCGTTGGGTGAAGACAGTTCCGAGATGATTTGGGTTGTACGGAAGCCATGAATCTCACAACCAGAGAATTCGAGTTGTTGATGCAATCCGTCGCGGACGGTTGGAACGAAGGCAACGCGCGCAAGTCCGCGGAGTGTTTCAGCGAGGATGCAATCTACGTCGAACCGCCCGGCAAACAACTCTATCGTGGGCGCGCCGAACTGTACGAATTCTTCGGCGGCGAGGTGGGCACGGATATCCCCATGAAAATGACCTGGCATCATCTTGCCTTCAACGAGGGAGATCAAATCGGGTTTGCCGAGTACACTTTTCAAATGCGCGGAAAGTATCACGGCGTTGTGGTCGTCAAGATCGAGAACGGATTGATCGCGCGCTGGCGCGAATACCAACACCAAACCGAATTGGACTGGGAAACGTTCACCGAACACAATCCGTTCTAGATGCGAGCAAGCATGAAATATGAAATAGTACGCGACGTAACCATCCCCAAAATCGGATTCGGCACCGCGCAACTTGGCGGATCGCCATACATTCCCAACCGCGCGAAGACCGACCTCTATCTTGCCGCTTTACGTTCGGCGTTTGAACTCGGTTATACACACATTGATACCTCAGATGACTACGTCCGCGGGGTCGCGGAGGAGTTGATCGGAAGAAGTATCCGCGAGAACGATATTCGGCGAGATAAACTTTTCATCACATCCAAAGTATTGCCCGGCCTGTTGAGTTATCGAAAAGTCATGCGCGCCATCGATGGCAGCCTGCGCCGCCTCGGCACGGCGTATCTCGATCTATATTTGGTGCATTATCCCAATCCGTTCGCCTCCATGAAAGAAACGTTCCGCGCCTTGAATCAACTGGTGCGCGAAGGCAAAATCCGCAACATCGGCGTCAGCAATTTCAATCTAAAACAACTCAAGCGCGCGCAGAGTTATTCAGAAACACCGATCCTTACGAATCAGATTGCCTACAACATTTACTTCCGTTACTATGCACGAGGCGTGCTTGAATATTGCCAGCAAAATGACATCATCGTCACCGCCTATATGCCGGTGAAAATCAACAGCAAAAGCATTCGCACGAATGATGACATTCGATCCATCGCGCAGGCGCACGGAGCGACCCCGTTCCAGATCGCGCTGGCGTGGCTGGTAATGCAACCGCGCGTCGTCGCAATCCCGATGTCGTTCAACCCGCAACACCTCAAAGAAAATTTCGACTCGGCAGATATTGAATTGACAAACGAAGAGATGGAACTACTCAACAAACTGGCATCATGAAAACTGAAACCATCCACAACACCACTCTC
>DAOTZF010000062.1:0-2116 GCA_034434415.1 Anaerolineales bacterium
ATGGCTTTGATGACGCGCTCTGTCACTTTGTCGCGCGGTTGTCGCAACGAGGTGTGCATGGACGCAAGAACCAGATCAAGCGATGCGAGAAACTCATCGGGATAATCGAGCGAGCCGTCGGCTTTGATCTCGACCTCCGACGCGTGCAGGACAAGAATCTCATCGCCGAGTTGCTTCTGAATCTTTTTGATCTCGGCGGCTTGCTGTTTGTGGTCCTCCATTTTCAAGCCTTGCGTCACCCCAAGGCTCGCGGAATGATCGGTGAACGCGATGACTTTCATGCCGCGCTTTGCCGCGGCGCGCGCCATCTCCAACATCGAAAGTTTTCCGTCGCTCCACGTGGAGTGCATTTGCAGGTCGGCTTTGAGGTCTTTGAGTTCGATCAATTTCGGAAGTTTATTCGCCTTCGCGGCTTGCACCTCGCCTTTGTCCTCGCGCAGTTCGGGGGGAATCCACGGCAAGCCCAATGTTTTATAAACTTCTTCTTCCGTTGAACAAAATATTTCTTTTCCACCTTTTACTTTTTTGAACGAGTGATCCGATAACGACAAGCCCTTATCCAGCGCGATCTGCCGCAGTTGCACGTTGTGATCCTTTGAGCCGGTCGCGTATTGCAGTGCGGTGCCAAATTCCTGCGGAGGATGCACCCACACTTGCGCGCGCACGCCGTCGCCAAACTCGATGCTCGATTTGAATTCGCCCTTGCCCAACACGCGACTCACATTCGGAAGATTCGTGAACGCTTCCATCACCGCGGCAGAATCCTTCGCCGCGACGAGGATATCGAGATCGCCGACGGTGGAACGCATCCTTCGCAGACTTCCGGCGGGTTCCGCGGCGACGACTCCCTTCACCTTTTTGAGCTGCGCGATGATTCCCTGCGCAAGGGGGTAGGCGCGTCCCAGCGGCATCCTGCCCGAGCGGCGGGATAACGACTCGATCCCTTCGAGAATCGCGCTTTCGGACTTGGCGCCCATGCCGGGCAAGCCGCGCAACTTTCCCGCTTTTGCGGCAGACTCAAGGTCCGCAAGACTCGTGATTCCCAAGGTCTTCCAGATCATCCCGACTTTTTTCGGTCCCAACGACGGGACAGCCAGCCACGCGGCAAGATCCTCCGGCACTTCCTTTTTGAGTTTCTCCAAAAATTCAAGCTTGCCGGTGGACAGCAACTCGTCGATCTTTTCCGCGATGGCTTTGCCCACGCCGGGGATTTCCTCGAGCTTGCCTTCCTTCCAAAATTCCGACGCGTCGCGCCCCAGCCCTAAGAGGCTCTCCGCGGCTTTGCGATAGGCGAGCGTTTTGTAAATGATCTCGCCCTTGATCTCAAGCAGGTTGGCGATGAGGGTGAACGTGTCGGCAAGTTGTTTGTTGTTCATGGCGCCTCCGATGCGATTATACTCTTGCATATGAATCATAACGACCACGTCAATTTACTGCGACCCGCAAATTTGAATCGCAGCGGCGTTTGGGCGGACTTCGGCGCGGGGAGCGGCGCGTTCACGCTGGCGTTGCGCGAACTGGTGGGATCAGATGCAACGATTTATGCTGTTGATAAGGATACATCAGCGTTGGGCGAATTGGAGGATTCGCACCGCGCCCGCTTCAATTCGGCGGGAAATTTGATTCTGCTTAATCAAGATTTTTCCCGCACTCTCGATCTTCCCCTGCTCGACGGAATCGTGATGGCAAACTCACTGCACTTTTTCAAAGACAAAGAGAAGTTGTTGCGGCATGTTCGAGAGTTTCTCAAACCGAATGGTTTACTCCTGCTCGTCGAATACAACGTGAACAAAGGCAACCTCTGGGTTCCGCATCCGCTAACGTTTGAATCGTTTCGATCGCTCGCGCCAAAAGCAGGCTTCACCGAGCCGCGATTGCTGGCGAAAGTTCCATCACGGTTCTTGAAGGAATTTTATTCGGCTTTGGCATATCGGGCTTAAGAGCGAGATTCATTTCACCGTGATCCAAACCCCCACGAGGACAATCCCCAGCCCAAGGACGCGCGTCACATCCAGTGTCTTGACCGCCGCGCCGAGCAAACCATAATGGTCGAGGATGGCTCCCACCAATAATTGCCCGGCGATAATCAACGTGACCGCCCCGGCGACCCCGATGC
>DAOTZF010000063.1:0-2825 GCA_034434415.1 Anaerolineales bacterium
TGTTGTTCCGCAAGTATCGAAGTCGGTGCCATGATCGCGGCTTGCGCATTGTTGCTTGTGATGATGGAAGCGGCTAGCGCGGCTACTACAGTTTTGCCTGAACCAACATCACCTTGGAGGAGTCGATTCATGGGTTTGCCTGAGTCGAGGTCGGCGCGGATATCGGCGATGGCTTTTTGCTGGGCGGAGGTCAAAGTGAAGGGAAGGTTGGTCTGTATTGAATCAAGCCAACCGTCCGAAACCGAGAAGCGGCGTCCGTCCACCGAGAGCCAGTCGCGGCGCTGACGAAGGACGCCCATCTGCAGATAAAAAATTTCGTCGAAGGCGAGGCGTTCACGCGCGGCTGTGAGTTTCTCCTGCGAGGATGGGAAGTGGACTTCCAGTAACGCCTCGCCCAAAGGCATGACGCGCGCCGCGTTGCGAACATTTCCGGGAACCGGGTCAACGACCGCGGGCGCAAAATATTCCACGACCTGCTTCATCACATTGCGCAGCCATTTTTGCGTGATGCGTTCGGCAAGCGGATAGATCGGCACGATGCGATTGGTGTGAAGGTTCTCGACCTCGACCGATTCCCAATCGGGGCTGTTCATCACGAGACGACCCAGATATTGATCCACCTTGCCCGAAACGGAGATCGCATCGCCTTGTTTGAATCGATTTGCAAGCCAGGGCTGGTTGAAATACGAGAGACGCAGTCCGCCTGTGCCATCGCTGATGATGACTTCGACAATCGATGCCTTGCCGCCTCGTATCTGCCGCGTGTGCACACTTTGAATCGTCCCGATCACCGTCACCTGTTCGCTGTAAAACAAATCCTTAATGGGTTTAAGTTGCGAGTAATCATCGTAGCGGCGCGGGTAATAGTAGAGCATATCGCCGAGCGTGATCATGCCAAGTTTGGCGAGCGTTTCGGCGTGCTTCGGACCGACGCCTTGAAGCACGGTTAACTTTGCATCGAGCGCGGTGGGCGTGGCGGATGTGCGCGCCCCCGCGACCGCTTCGGAGCGCGGCTGGGCTGGCGGACGCGGCTTCTGTTCGCGTCCTTCCTGTCGTTGGGGTTCTTGTTTCGGCTCGGGTTCGGGTTTTTGTTGATTCTGACTTTGTTGCGGTGGACGAGGTTGCTGGGGCTTTTGCTGTGCTTCGGGATACACATCACCGATGCGCTTCCACAATCCCTTCAACGCGTCTGCGCGGGACTGGGGGCTGAGTCCGTCGTAGGAGCGGAGTCTCTGCACAACGGCTTGAATCACTTCCTCTTGAATCCCGTCGGCACGGGCTTCCCCTTCCCAAAAGTTGAGCATCTCGGCGAGTCCGCCGATGATGGCGGTGTTGGCATATCCGTTTTCGTGTTCGAGGCGGAAGAATTTGCGTAATTTCTCCAATGAGGTCTGCATGAAAGGTATTTTATCATGGGGAGATTCAACAACGACATTTGATACAATCATTGCCATACGAGGCACCGATGACAAAAGCAACCTTCAGATGGGACGATCCCTTTCTGCTCAACGACCAACTCACCGACGAAGAGCGTATGATCCGCGACACGGCGCGCAAGTATTGTCAGGATAAGTTAATGCCGCGCATCCTTGAAGCGAACCGCAAGGAGATCTTCCACCGCGAGATCATGGATGAAATGGGAGGCATGGGGTTTCTGGGGTCAACGATTCCCGAAGAATACGGCGGCGCTGGGTTGAACCACGTAGCCTACGGCTTGATCGCCCGCGAAGTCGAGCGCGTGGACAGCGGCTACCGCTCCGCGATGAGCGTGCAGAGTTCGCTGGTGATGTATCCGATCTACACGTATGGCACGGAGGAACAGCGTAAAAAATATTTGCCCAAACTCGCCAGCGGAGAACTCGTCGGCTGTTTCGGGTTGACCGAGCCAAATCACGGCAGTGACCCCGCCAGCATGGAGACCCGCGCCAAGAAAGTGGACGGCGGCTACGTTTTGCAGGGCAGCAAGACGTGGATCACTAACTCGCCGATCGCGGATGTCTTTGTCGTGTGGGCAAGAGCTTCCGCCGAGGACGGCGGAAAGAGCAATGAGGGCGAGATTCGCGGCTTTATTTTGGAAAAAGGGATGAAGGGGCTGAGCGCGCCGAAGATCGAGGGTAAGTTCAGCTTGCGCGCCAGTTCCACGGGCGAGATCGTGATGAACGAAGTGTTTGTGCCCGATGAAAATATTTTTCCTAATGTAAAAGGCTTGGCAGGTCCGTTCGGGTGTTTGAACAAGGCGCGCTACGGGATCGCATGGGGCGCGCTCGGCGCGGCGGAATTTTGCTGGCATGCGGCGCGGCAATACACACTGGACCGTCCGCAGTTTGGGCGTCCGCTGGCGGCGAATCAGATCATCCAATTGAAACTGGCGAACATGATGACGGAGATTACACTGGGATTGCAGGGTGCACTGCGGGTTGGGCGCCTGATCGACGAAGATAAAGCCACCCCTGAAATGATTTCATTGGTCAAACGCAACTCATGTGGCAAAGCACTCGAGATCGCTCGAATGGCGCGTGACATGCACGGCGGGAATGGCGTTTCGGATGAGTTCCATGTGATTCGGCACATGATGAATTTAGAGGCAGTCAACACCTACGAGGGGACTCACGACATCCATGCATTGATTTTAGGCAGGGCACAGACAGGGATTCAGGCGTTTTCGTAATTTGGACCGTAGACGATGGACAATGGACCCATGGTCTGTAGTCCATCGTCTATCGTCTTGAAATGGGGCAATTTGTCCGCTTTTGGTATTTTCTGCGATATGTAAATGTGCTTGCATGAAAACCTGCCCTCGAGGAGATGTGCATGGAGAATGAAGG
>DAOTZF010000064.1:0-3545 GCA_034434415.1 Anaerolineales bacterium
GCGCGGGAGCACCCCGAGCAACATGAAGCGCTTTTCGCGCGCCACGATTCGATATTGCAAGCTGCAATTGAAAGCCACGACGGATTCGTCTTCCGGATTGTCGGCGATTCATTTTCTGCTGCGTTTCACACAGCCGATGAAGCACTGAACGCCGCACTGCAAGCACAACGGGAATTACAAAAAGAACCCTGGCCCTCTGCACCAGTGAAAGTGCGGATGGGAATCAATACAGGATCCGCGCAAGTAAAACAAGATACAAGCGGTACGAACTACGAAGGCTACGCGACGCTGGCACTGACCCAGCGTGTCATGTCCGCGGGGCACGGCGGACAGATTCTCCTTTCACAAACGACATACGATCTCCTGAAATCGCAAAACTTTGATGGAATTGGATTTCTCGATTTGGGCGAACACAAACTCAAAGACATTATTGATCTGGAGCGCATATATCAGGTCAATGCACCTGATTTGCCATCTGAGTTCCCGCCGCTCAAATCACTGGAAACAGTAAAACACAATATCCCCGAGCAACTGACCTCCTTCATTGGCCGTGAGCGTGAACTCAAAGAGTCAAGCGAAAAACTTGCCTCCGCAAGGTTGCTCACGCTCATCGGTCCCGGCGGGACGGGGAAAACCCGGTTATCGCTCCAGATCGCGACAAGTCAAATCAGCAAATTCAAAGATGGTGTGTGGTTCGTGGAACTTGCGCCGATCAGCGATCTTGCATTCATCGTCCCTGCCATCGCATCGGTGTTCGAGATACGCGAGGTGCAGAATATCCCACTGATCCAGCTTGTCGTTGATTATCTGCGCGCGAAAGAATTGCTGCTCGTGCTCGATAACTGTGAGCACCTTGTCGAATCCAGCGCGCAGGTGGCGGATCAACTATTACATGAATGTCCGCATCTCAAGATCATCGTGTCGAGCCGCGAGGCACTGGGCATTGACGGGGAAACTGTCTATCGCGTACCGTCGCTGAAAGACGACGAAGCCACGCGGCTCTTTGTGGAACGCGCGACCAAAGCCGATTCACGTTTCAAGTTGACGGAGAGCAACGCCTCTTTCATCGCCCAAATCTGCTCCCGCCTGGACGGGATTCCCCTGGCTTTGGAGTTAGCCGCCGCGCGCGTCAAGATGTTCACACCAGAACAGATCGCGGCGCGCCTCGACGACCGATTCAAATTATTGACAGGCGGGAGCCGCACCGCCCTAGCGCGTCAACAAACGCTGCGCGCGTTGATCGACTGGAGTTATCAACTGCTCAACGAAATAGAACAACGCGCACTGCGCGGACTATCCGTTTTTTCCGGCGGGTGGACGTTCGAGGCGGCTGAGTCAGTTGTCGGCGCGGATGAGGCGCTGGACGGTTTGTCGGGATTAGTCAACAAATCGCTGGTCATCTTCGAGGAACAGGAAGGTAAATCGCGTTATCGCTTCCTTGAAACGATTCGCCAATATGCCATGGAAAAACTGGTCGAGTCGGGCGAGGCGGTGGCAACGCGCGATCGTCATCTGGATTTCATGCTGGCAGTAACAGAATATTCCCCGACACGTATGTTCGGCACGGAGGCTTCTGAGTTGCTGGATCGGATCGAATCGGAACACGATAACCTACGCGCCGCCTTGGAATGGGCAACCTCCAATCACCCCGAAAAAGCCTTGATGCTGGCGTACGGCGCGGCAGGCTTTTGGGTCGTCCGTGACTATAACAATGAGGCGCGAACATGGTGTAATGCGATCCTGGAGAGGACTGAAACCTTATCGGGTTTTGATGCGGAACGCGGCCGCTTATACAGTTTATTGGAATGGCTTTGTGTCACCTTGGGCGACCACAAAATGGGACGCGCGGCTTCGGAACAGGCGATTGCCCTGGCAACGAAGTCGAATGATTTCGCGACAATGTCGCGAGCGTACGGCACCTTGGCACTGACTTCCAGTTTCCTGGGAGATTTCGCCAGTGCCTTTCCTGCAGCGGAAAAAGCGGAAAGCGTTGCGCGCGATCACAATCTCATCCCGGAATTATCGTTCGCCCTCTCCGCGCGTGCGCAATTGGAATTCATAGGCAGGCGCGATCTTCCATTGGCGAAGGCTTTGATTTACGAAGCCGTCGAGCTAGCCCATAAGGCTGGCTTTATATGGGCTTCATCATTCATGGATATCGGGATGGCTTATATTGCTGCGGTGGTGGGAGACATTGATACCGCCCGCGCGGCATTCGGCAGAAGCGCAGAGACCGCGAAGCTGTTGGGGAACAAACGCATCGCGTATTCCAGTCAGAGCGAGTTGGCCCATGTGCTCCGCCAGCACGGCGAACTGGATGAACCATTGGCGATGTACAGAGACCTATTGCCAAAGTGGAAGGATTTGGGTCATCGAGCGGCTGTGGCGCACGAGCTGGAATGTATTGCCTACATCCTGGTTAGAAAAGAAGAACCGGAGCGCGCCGTGAATTTGCTCGGCGCGGCAGATTCACTTCGCGAGGTAATTGATTCGGTGATGACAAAGATGGAAAAGGAGGAATACGAACAAGAAGTACCTGCGTTGCGAGAACTATTGGGCGAAGTGGAGTTCAAAAAACAATGGGAGCTGGGCAGGGGCATGTCGATGGATGAGGCGATTGAGCTAGCGCTTGATCTCACTTGAGTCTGCCGCTCAACATTCAACAACATTAACCCTCCTTATCATCGTCAAAGAAATCTTTGACTCCAAAGAAGTCCCGGATGAAATTCAACAAGCCGTCTGCTTTCGCCAGAAATTTTTGGTTGCGTCCCTGACTGGCAGACCCCCTCAATTTTTTCACCTGAGCAATAAAACGCTCGCGAAAACTGCTGTGTGATGACTTCGGCAATTGCGCTTCCAATGTACGGATCAAATCTTTCGCGTTTTCGACAACCGCCAACGCATCCGGCAGGGATACGCTTTCATCGAGAAGCTCCCTGAGCAGTTTACACTTGTACGAATCACAGCCCCTGGGATAATGCGGCGAGTTATAGATCGTGCATTGACCGTTCCAGGCTGGGCATGGCTGGGTAAAACCCCTCTGGCGCGGGTCGTTGCGAATCACGTTGAGACCCAGTTTTTCAGAAGGTGTCAGCTCACTTGCTTTGAGCCGAACCCAGGAAAACAAATGACCCGTGCAACACAACCCACAAGCCTTGCAAAGTGCTGTTGCATCTGTCGCACGGGAATATTCGGCCTTAACCATACTGGAAGTTATACCAGAAGGAAGCGAACAACAAAATGGCATTCATTCTAGAAACGGAACGGCTTCTCCTCCGTCACCTTGAAATGGGCGACCTCAATGAGTTGTACCGATTGTACAGCGACCCGGAGATCCGCGAAACGAAAGACGAGCTGGAGTGGTTTTTGAATGGACATCCCAAATATCCAGAACTTGGGTTGTGGGCGACCATTCATAAAGAATCGGGGAAATTCATCGTCGTTGCGGGCTCTTGCCTTGGGAGATCGAAGGCGCACACGAAACAGAGATCGCCTATCTTCTGGATAAAGCGTTCTGGCACAAGGGGCTGGCAACCGAAGCGGCG
>DAOTZF010000065.1:0-6249 GCA_034434415.1 Anaerolineales bacterium
CGCGCCACATCTGCCAATGGATTGCCTTTTGCGGCATCGATCCAATCGATGACAACCGAGTCGTTGTTCGTCATGATGACGTTGTCGGGGTGAAAATCACCATGACAGACCTTATTTCCAACAGGCATAGACTCTAAAGCGTTGAGTAATTTCGGTTTGAGGTGAACGGGCAATGCGTCGGCTCGCTTGATTTTGTTTTGAAGTTTTTGTTTTTGCGAAGGGACTTCTGCATTGAAATCACAGGTGTGCATTTGGATATGATATTGAGCCAGGGCTGTACCGAAACGAAATACTTTCCATGGCTGGCGCTTTAGCAACGCAAACATGGTTTCGCCGTTTATGCGTTCGTAAATTAAACCATTTCGCCCGTCAACTTGCGTTATCTCCCTCACGGCTGGCGATCTGACTCCGCTGACATGAACGGCCTGTGCGATTCTGTATTCGTATTCAACATCTTCAAATGGAAACCAAGTATGAAATAGTTTAAGGACAAAACCATCTTCCCAGGCATAAATATCGGCAGTCCTTCCGTGTGCTATGGGTTGACCGGGAGGGATCATCTTCATCCGTCGGATTATACATCCTTGTGAGATGATACAATCTTCGCATGGGCACGCTGTATCTCGTCGCCACCCCTATCGGTAATCTCGAGGACATGTCGCCGCGCGCGATTCGAATTTTGCACGAAGTGAATCTCATCGCTGCAGAAGATACGCGTCATACGGGAAATTTGCTCAAGCATTTCGAGATTCAAACTCCGCTCACAAGTTATTTCGAACACAACAAACTTAGCAAACTGGATCTTATTCTCGAGAATCTCTCAAGCGGGGATGTGGCTCTCGTTTCGGATGCCGGGACACCTGCGATTAATGACCCCGGCTACGAACTCGTCCGCGCCGCGCTCGCCTCAGGCTTCGACGTGGTGCCTGTCCCCGGTCCCTCAGCTCCTGTCGCCGCTCTCGCGGTTTCGGGTCTGCCCACGGACTCATTTCTCTACCTCGGTTATCTCCCCCATAAAAAATCGGAACGACGAAAGTTCACGGCACAGGTTTCGGAGATGCCCTACACGTTGATCTTTCTCGAATCCCCGCATCGCATCCTCGAGTCGCTTGAAGATCTGCTGTCCGCGTTTGGGGATCGCCGCATCTGCGTCGCGCGTGAAATGACGAAGATGTTCGAGGAATACTGGCGCGGCACGATCAGCGGGGCGATGGAGTATTTCAAAACGAAGGAAGTGAGGGGGGAGTTTACGTTGGTGGTAGAAGGAAAGAAGAAAGAGGAAAGAGAGTTGTGGACAGAGGAGCAAGTGTTGAAGGCGATCAAAAAAGAGTCGACGGGTGGCAAATCTGCCAGGGAGATTTCCGCTGACCTGTCGGAACGAAGCGGTTGGAACAAAAAGGATGTCTATCGTCTCGTGAATCAAAAAGGAAGTAAGCATGACTCTTGAATCCCCGAATCCTCCCAGCGATATGAGCGAGCCGATAGATTCGTCCGATTTTCCTGTCCGCGGCTGGTGGAAGATCTTTTACGCGGCGTTTTTACTCGTCATACCGGCGTTCTCGTTTTGGGCAGTGCAGGCGCTCAAACCCGAGTGGCAATCGGGAGATCGTGAAGCGTATCTTACATTGCTCTTGCAGGCAGAGGCGTTGGTGATTTTTCTCTTCCTGCTTGCCTATTCAATTCTTTGTTACACTCTTCTGTTGCTGAACGCCGATCGTTATGCAAAATTCTTCGCGGTTCGATTTGGAATCTACACAGGTGTATTGCTGGCTTTGCAATACACGATTCTATTGGGGATGTATTTATTCACGAATGCCCGATCTCTTGCGATCCTGCTTGTATGGTTCTTTCCGCTGTATTTCCCAAGACTCTATCGTTTGGGAATCGCCAAATGGATAAAACGATTCATCCGCCCGTGGATGATCGCCGTCATGCTGATCGCGTATATCGTCATTGCATACTTTATTCAGGAGCAAGCCATACTTCCTGTATTCCTCGCGCTGCTTGGAATCATTGCCTCCGCGCCGTTCTGGTCGCTCCTGATCGCGATCCAGGCTTCGGTTTGGCTGTTCAAATATCATGAAGCGAACTTCAACCTCCCGCGCGGACTCGGCGTCACTGCCTGGGTCGCCGCGTACATCGCCGCGTGGAGGTACGACATTCTCAAAATGTACGAGATGTATGCCGAATTACCGCTCGTACCGCCAAATTGTTACATCGCCACAGCCGCCGCGAGGGGACATCGAAGGTTGGTCGGTTCGCGCACTGTGCATCTGGCAAGCGGACAATCCATGCGGGTGAATCGCCAGTTACAGATTTTCAAATTTACCGAACTTGCGTTGCTGGCAGTCTCGCCGGGTTTTCACAAGGTGATGCGAAGGATGTATGATTCGATGGGAAGACCTCTAGCGCGGACGATCCGTCACCCGCTTGTGGCTGACGCCGCGTACCTGTTGCTCAAACCGTTTGAATGGGTGGCGGGTTATATTTTGAAGCGGCTTATCCCGGAGATCGACTCAATATCAATTTATAATTAGCCCATCTCACTCACGGAGGTCAACATGCTTGCTCTAGTTCCCTGGCTCGTCTTTCTTCACACCCTGTCTGCGCTCCTGTTCTTTCTCGCGCACGGAACGTCGGTGGCGATGGCGTTCCAGATCCGCAAGGAGAAGGATTTTGCACGCATCGGCGCCATGCTCGATTTGTCCATGGTCACTATGGGTGCAATGTTCATTTCCTTCCTCGTGATGGGGCTGACCGGGCTGGTCATGCCGTTCATCCTGCAAATTTGGAATAAGGGCTGGGTCCATACTTCGATCCTTTTGATGGTTCTGGTGTTCATTCGCATGGTCATGATGAACAACAAGCGTTACAAACACCTGCGGCGGATGATCGGACAGCCGTACATGATCGGTGGGAAACATTTCCCAGCGGAAGCGCCAGCCAGCCAGTCCGAAGTGGAAGCGCATATCAAGAAATTACGAGTTGAGGAACTGGTGGTTGTCGGCATTGTCATCCCGGCAATCGTTTTGTGGTTGATGGTGTTCAAACCGTTCTAGAGAGGACTTCACATGGCAGAAGAGAAGAAAGAAGAAAAGAAGGAAGAAAAACCAAAAGCCGCGGATAATCTCGTCACGACGAAGCATACCATCCGCATCGGCGGTAAGACGGTTAAGTACTCCGTCACAGCGGGGACGATGGTGCTGAAGGAGGAAACAGCCGACCGTGAGAAAGAAGCGGAGGGCGAGAAGCCGCGCGCGCAGATCTTCTTCGTCGCGTACACCAAGGATGGCATCAACGACACATCCAAGCGTCCGCTCACGTTTTCGTTCAACGGCGGACCCGGGTCATCCTCCGTTTGGCTGCACCTCGGTGTGTTGGGACCGCGTCGTGTCTTGTTGAAAAATGATGGCGAATTGCCGAAGCCGCCGTATCAATTGAAAGATAACGAGTATTCGATCCTCGATGAGACCGATCTTGTTTTCATTGACCCGATGAATACGGGCTACAGCCGGCCTGTGGCGGGCGAGAAGCCAAAGGAATGGCACGGGTTCAAAAAAGATATCGAATCGGTCGGCGATTTTATCCGTTTATATGCCACGCGTTACAATCGCTGGCTTTCGCCGAAATTCCTGATCGGCGAGTCGTACGGCACAACTCGCGCTTCGGGTCTTTCAGGATACTTGCAGGAACGGCACGGCATGTATCTGAACGGGCTGATGTTGATCTCTGCTGTACTCGATTTCACCACGCTCGATTTCAATTTAAACAACGACCTGCCGTTCATCATGTTCCTGCCAGGCTACACCGCCACCGCGTGGTATCACAATGTGTTGAGGCCGCACAAACCATTGCAGACCTGGCTCAAGGAAGCGGAAGAGTTCGCTCTCGGCGAGTATGCCCAAGCCCTGCTCAAAGGCGATTCGCTCACGAAGGAAGAACGCGCGGAGATCGTGAAGAAGGTTTCGTATTTCACCGGCATCTCGGAGCAGTTCATCGAACGCTCGAACCTGCGTATCAACGACCAGCATTATTTCAAGGAACTGTTGCGCGAACGCGGACTCACCGTCGGACGGCTCGATTCACGGTTGATCGGGCGCGACCGGCTCGGTGTGACCGAACATGCGGAGTACGACCCGTTGCTTACGAACATCATGGGTCCGTACACCGCCGCGTTCTACGATTACATCCGCCGTGAGTTGAAGTTCGCATCAGACCTCCCGTACGAGATCTTGAGCGGTTTTGTGCATCCGTGGTCATACAAGGAATTTGAGAACGCGTATGTCAATGTCGGTGAAACTCTGCGCGCCGCAATGACATACAACCCATACCTGAAAGTGTTCGTCGCGAACGGCTATTACGACCTCGGCACGCCGTACTTCGCCACCGAATACACCTTCGACCATCTCGGCTTGGATGAAGAAACCCGCAAGAATGTGACCATGGAATACTACGACGCGGGTCACATGATGTACATTCACATCCCGTCGCTCAAACAGATGAAGAGAGACCTGACGGATTTCATCAGGGCTTCAGCATAGCCTCGGAGAATCGACATGGACTTCACGGATATTCTCACACCGTTTCTGTATCGATTGCCGCTGTTCATCTTGTGGTTCATCGGCGTAGTGCTGGCGATCATCCGCTGGAAGCGCAACGGACGCGCCTCCCTCTTCGCGGTGATCGGTTTCTTCATTCTCTCGCTTTCCATGTTCTTTGCAACCCTTTTCCCGTCGTTGCTTACCGAACTCTCGAAAGATTTTTCAGAGAACAGAAACTTGTTTCAATTCGTACTGACCTCCATGCGGTTTTTTCCATTCCTGGATATGATCGGCTGGATATTTATTCTGCTCGCCATGTTCAGCGGCAGAAAACTCGAAACAAAACAGGAACCCACTGCATGAACCTCGACGACCTCGAACGCTTCAAGCAACTCGACACTCTCAACATGCTCGGCGAGATCGATAACCTCCCCGACCAACTCGCCTTTGCATATCAACTGGGCATGAAACATCCATTGCCTGCTTGGACGGATTTCAAACAAGTCATCATCGCGGGCATGGGCGGATCCGCCATCGGCGCGGACTTGCTCGCCTCCTATTGCGCTTCACTCGCCCTTTTGCCTGTTTCAGTCCATCGGGATTATTCCCTGCCTCATTTTGCGCGCGGACAGGAGACTCTCGTAATTTGCTCCTCGCACTCCGGCAACACCGAAGAGACTCTCGACGCCTTCGAAACCGCGCGCAAAGCCGGGTGTCGTATAGTGGTTGTTTGCACGGGCGGAGAACTTGCCAAACGCGCAAAAGAAAACAATATCCCACTTTGGACGTTCGATCACGTGGGTCAACCCCGCGCCGCGGTGGGATTCTCGTTCGGTTTGCTTCTTGCCATGTTCCAGCGGCTTGGCTTCATCCCCGACCAATCCAAAGAGATGGAAGATGCTGTCGCTTCCATGAAGCGGACTCAGCAACACTTGAAAGCGGACGTGCCCGCGGTGAAGAATCCCGCCAAGCGTTACGCCGGTCAATTGATGGGGAGGTGGGTGACGTTCATGGGGTCAGGTTTACTCACGACTGTTGCCCGCCGTTGGAAAGGACAGATCAACGAAGTGGCAAAAGCGGGCGCGAACTTCGAGTTCCTCCCCGAAGCCGATCACAACACGCTGGCTGGCACGATGAATCCACAGGAGACGCTCAACGCGCACACAATGACCCTCTTCCTGCGCGCGCCTTCCGACCATCCGCGCAACAGGCTGAGGTCCGATCTGACGCGCAAAGCCTTCATGCTCGAAGGCATGAACACGGACTACATCGACGCGCGCGGGAACACTCCGCTCGCCCACATGTGGACTCTGATTTTATTCGGCGACTACATGGCATATTATCTCGCCATGGGCTACGGCGTCGACCCCACTCCGATTCAGGCGCTGGTCGAGTTCAAGGAAGCGATGAGGGAAGCAAAGTAACATCTTTGCGGTACAGATGTTTTCATGCCTTTGAGATCAACCATCCGCCAGGCAGTGTATCGATCTGAGAAAATAATTCAGCGATTTCGATTCTCCTCACAGCCATCCGACCTTCCCATCCTGCTCGGCATCTCGTTCCCCAAAAGCGGTACGCACCTGCTCGATCAAATTTTGCTCGGTTTTTCCAATGTCGCTCCGTATGCGAAACGCCTGCACTCGTTTTACGCCGAATACGAAGGTGAGAGCGGAGCGAAGCGCGCGCCCGAGCAGGCGCTTCACTGGCT
>DAOTZF010000066.1:0-2455 GCA_034434415.1 Anaerolineales bacterium
CCAGAAAATTAAAGGGAGCGATTTGAAAGTCGCTCCCAAAAATTTACTTCGGGTTCATGCTCGTGTACACCGCAAGCGTGTTCCCGGTCGGGTCTTTGAACAGTCCGTACCAACCCATGCCGGGGATTTCGGTCTTGGTTTTCACGACCTTGCCGCCGAGTTTCTCGGCTTTCTCCAGATCGGCTTCGATATCGTCGCTGGCAAAGTAAACCAGGACCTGCCCAATCGGGTTTTCTTCGGAAACCTCATTGAACCCGCCGCCCGATCCCGTCGCATCCTCCCACATGGTGTAGTTGAATTCAGGGACGTGCTCCATCTTCCAGCCGAACAGTTCATGATAAAACGTTCCCGCGGCTTTTACATTCGCGGCAGGAATCTCGATGTGGACAACATTTCGCTTTGACATGGCATTCTCCTTTATGAAAAAATGGAATGCCTGAATTATAGAACATTATTTCTAATTAATCAACCCCTCCAATGAGGCGTTTCATAACCCGTCAAACAAATCGCGCTGGACGCTGAACGTTCCATTCACTGGCGGATACGCGCGCATGAAATCCTCCCGCTCACCGAGAAACTTGAAGATGAATCCCATAAGCCCGCGGCGCATCTGTCCTCCGCCTTGCGACGCGTGCTGCGCGCTGGCTTCTCGTTTCACATCGGCGACAGAACGGGTATCCAATGTTACATGAATCGGAAAATCAGTGATGAGGTCGGTGAGGTCGATGTCGCCGTTGCGCCCCCACTTGCGCGGGTCTTTGCCGAAGAGCGGTAAGAGCCGCACCATCCACTTGAGGAAGGCGTGCGGAAAGACCTGGTAGTACAATGCGCGAGGCTTGAACGGTGCACCGGCTTCAGGGTGGAAGGAAGCGTCGTCCGCTTTTTCGAAGGCGAGCGTGGTCGCACGTTGAATATGAATATGGTCGGGATGTTTGTATCCACCGATGGGATCAAATGTGATGACGATATCAGGCTTTAGGTCACGAATGTATTTGACGACTCGCCCTGCCACTTCGTCGACGGGATGGTTGATCTGGGCGTCAGGATGCTGGTTCGCTTCCATGCCGGGCATGCCAGAATCACGATACTCTAAAAAGAAAACGTCTTTCAGCCCAAGGATTTTCGCCGCGCGCATCAACTCGTCTGTGCGCATTTCGGCAGTGTCTTTATAGCCCTTCAAGTGCTCTTCGTCTGAAGAGCCTGCCTCACCGCGTGTGGCGCAAACATAATAGGTGTTGTAACCGCGCCGCGCATACAACGCGAGTGTGCCTCCCAAACCGAATGTTTCGTCATCCGGGTGCGCAAGAACTGCCAGAACTGTTTTTGTCATGTTTCCTCGTATAATCGAATTTACAACAGTACTTATGACGACGAATCGTCCATAAAATTTACAAGGAGCACGAATGAAATTCGAAACGCTCGCCATCCATGCGGGGCAGGAACCCGACCCGAACAACGGCGCTGTGATGACACCCGTATATTTTACGTCAACGTACATGCAGGATGGTGTCGGAAAACCACGGCAGGGATACGAATACTCGCGCACAATGAACCCCACACGCAAGGCACTACAGGATTGTCTCGCCGCGCTCGAAGGCGGGAGTTACGGACTCGCCTTCGCATCGGGTCTTGCCGCGACGGATACCGTTCTCCGCTTGTTGAACGCGGACGTGCACGTGCTGGCTGGCAACGATGTGTACGGCGGCACCTTCCGCCTCTTCGATAAAATCCTTCGCCGTTTCAATCTCGATTTTACGTTTGCCGACACCACCGACCCTGAATCTGTCGCCGAGGCATTGACTCCCGCCACTCAACTTGTGTGGCTGGAGACTCCGACGAATCCGTACCTGCGCATCACAGACATTCGAGCTGTGGCTGAGATCGTCCACGCTCACCCAAATAAACCATTACTCGTTGTGGACAACACATTTGCAACGCCCTATCTTCAGCGTCCTCTCGAACTCGGCGCGGATATTGTCGTCCATTCGATGACCAAATATCTCGGCGGTCATTCAGACGTGGTCGGTGGTGCAGTCGTTGTGAAAGACAAAGAACTCGCTGATAGACTCTATTTCCTGCAAAATGCGGTCGGCGCGGTGCCGGGACCGATGGATTGCTTCCTCGTCCTGCGCGGACTCAAAACTCTTCACTTGCGAATGGACAGACACTTTGAAAACGCTACGGCGATCATCGAATTTCTTTCCAAACACCAGATGGTGGAAAAAATATTTTATCCCTTCCACGAAAGTCATCCTCAACAAAAGCTTGCAAAGCATCAGATGAGAAACGGCGGCGGGATGATATCGTTCATTGTCAAAGGCGGAAAGGAAGCCGCGATTCGGGTTGTAGAGGCAACAAAGATCTTCGCGCTCGCCGAATCGCTCGGCGGGGTCGAATCGCTGATCGAAGTCCCTGCCGCGATGACGCATTTATCCGTCGCTGGCTCTCAACTCGA
>DAOTZF010000067.1:0-2620 GCA_034434415.1 Anaerolineales bacterium
GAGCAGGGCAAACTCTTCGTCCGTGAACGGATCGAACGTCTGCTTGATCCGGGTTCGCCGTTCCTCGAACTTTCTCCCCTCGCGGCATACGAACTTTACGAGGATGAAACTCCATCCTCAGGCATCGTCACCGGCATCGGACGCGTCTCCAATCGCGAAGTCCTCATCGTCGCCAACGATGCCACTGTCAAAGGCGGCTCCTATTTCCCGATGACGGTCAAGAAGCATCTGCGCGCCCAGCAGATTGCCGAAGAGAATCATTTGCCCTGCCTGTATCTCGTCGATTCGGGCGGGGCGTTTTTGCCCCTGCAGGACGAAGTCTTTCCCGACGCCAATCATTTCGGTCGAATCTTCTACAATCAGGCGCGCATGTCCGCCAAAAAGATTCCGCAGATCGCGGCGGTGATGGGCAGTTGCACGGCAGGCGGTGCCTACGTCCCTGCGATGAGTGACGAAGCCATCATCGTCAAAGGCACGGGCACGATCTTCCTCGGCGGACCTCCGCTCGTCAAAGCCGCGACGGGCGAAGATGTCAGCGCGGAGGACCTTGGCGGCGCGGATGTCCACACGCGTCTTTCCGGCGTAGCCGATCACTTCGCTGAAGACGACGATCACGCCATAGAGATTTTGCGCGGCATCGTTGACACGCTTCCAAAGAAAGTAGAAAATGGAAAGTCATCCTTTTACTTTCCACTTTCTACTCCTGAAGAACCACTCTATCCCGCCGAAGACATCTACGGAATTTTACCGAGCACTTTTAGAGAAACGTATGATGTTCGTGAAATTATTGCGCGATTAGTCGACGGTAGTAAATTCCGCGAGTTCAAAGCACGCTACGGCACGACGCTTGTCTGTGGCTTCGCGCGCATACACGGATACCCTGTCGGCATCATCGCCAACAACGGAGTCCTGTTCAGCGAGTCCGCGCTCAAAGCGACCCACTTCATCGAGCTGTGCGACCAGCGCGGTATTCCTCTTGTGTTCCTGCAAAACATCACCGGCTTCATGGTCGGGCGCGAAGCGGAAAGAGGCGGCATCGCCAAGGACGGCGCGAAGATGGTCCATGCCGTGGCAACAACTCGCGTCCCAAAGTTAACCGTCGTCATCGGCGGCTCCTTCGGCGCGGGCAACTATGCCATGTCCGGACGCGCCTACGGCTCGCGCTTCCTCTGGATGTGGCCCAACGCGCGCATCTCCGTCATGGGTGGCGAACAAGCAGCGAATGTTTTACTCACTATAAAACAAGACCAACTCGCCCGCGAAGGCAAACCCGCCATGACCCAAGCCGAAGCCGACGAGTTCAAACGTCCCATTTTGGAGAAATACGAAAACGAGGGCAATCCCTACCATTCCACGGCGCGGCTTTGGGATGATGGAGTAATTGATCCTGTTGATACGAGGCAAGTGCTTGGTTTAGCATTGTCAGTCGTTTTGAATTCGCCGATTGAGGAGCAGGGGTTTGGGGTGTTCCGAATGTGAAGAGTAGTGAGTGGAAAGTGGTGAGTGGATAGTAGAGGAGCGGCATGAGGTATGATGAATGGCAGGCTGGTGTCCCCGACGATATCAGAGGCGATTCTCTTTGGAAACTCGAAGTGTATCGTCTCGGCTTGTTTATCGCCGATATTGCCTGGCAGGACGCACTTGCTCTGAACAAGAATCCCCTTACGCGTGATCTCGCTGATCAACTCTATCGCGCAGTGTGTTCCATCTCTGCCAATACCGCTGAAGGGTACTCACGCTCAACAGGCAAAGACCGCGCTCGCTTCCTTGAATATTCTCTTGGCTCTGCACGTGAAGCTCGCGATTGGTATTACAAGTCTCGTCATACGCTGAAAGAGGAAGTTGTCAATCATCGCATAAATCTGCTCACACAAATCATCAAAATGTTGAGCGTACTTACTCCCCACCAGCGCCAGAAAGGAATCCGCGAAGAGCAAGCCGCCTACGACACGTCACCACAATCATCAGACTTCAACCTCGACACAGAAATACCACTCCCTTAACCCACTCACCACTTTCTACTCACCAGGAGTTTTCCCATGACCTTCCCCCAATCCTCAGGCAGTCCCCATCACTTCCTCGCCAGCCTCGCAGGCAGTTGGTCAGGTGTGTCCAAATTATGGTTCGAGCCCGATAAACTTGCCGATGAATCTCCAGTTTTAGGAACGATTACATTAGTCCTCGAAGGACGTTTTGCCATTTATCTCTATCAAGGTTCCATCGAAGGCGAACCGCAACACGGTATGTTCACCTTCGGGTACAACACAACACTCGAACAATACGAAGCCTCATGGGTCGATTCGTTCCACAACAACACCGCCATCATGTTCTGCGTTGGTTCCGCCACCGACCACGGATTCTCCGTCCTCGGCAGTTATCCCGATCCCACCGGCGGACCCGATTGGGGCTGGCGCACGCAAGTCGAGTTGATCGATGCAGATCATCTAGTGATCACGGCGTACAACATCCACCCTGAATACGGTGAAGCGAAAGCCACCTAAGCAACGCTCACCCGAGTCAAGAAATGAAATACCTTCAAATCGTTTTATTGATCGCGAGTATTTTCCTGTCCTCTTGCAGTCAGGAAGCTCAAACATCGACTGCATCGTCTCTCACTGCG
>DAOTZF010000068.1:0-7688 GCA_034434415.1 Anaerolineales bacterium
CCCGCGATTCCCGCCTCCAGCCCATCAGCGGATCGGAACTCCCTTCGGGCTGGGCAGGCAAACCTCACGCGTTGCATCAAGCCTCCACGTCGGCTCGAGGCGAGTGGCTGTGCTTCGTAGATGCGGACACTTTCCTTTCACCGCAAGCGCTCTCCTCCATTTATGCCAAAGCAGTGGAGGTCCATGCTGATTTGTTCACCACGCTCCACCGCCAGATCATGGAAACGTTCTGGGAGAAAGCCGTCATGCCGATCGTGGTGACCGCGCTTTCGGTTGGTTTCAATCCGCGCAAAGTGAACGATGTTTCATACAAGGATGCGATCGCCAGCGGACAATTCATGTTGATTCGGCGCGAGGTCTACGAGAAGATCGGCGGGCACGCCAGTGTGTGGAATCAGATCGTCGAAGACCAGGCACTTGCAGAACGCGTTAAATGGAGCGGCTATCGCCTCGTGCTTGCCGATGGAACGGCGCTCATCAGCACAAGGATGTACACTTCATTGAGTACCATGTGGGAAGGCTGGACGAAGAACATGTACCTTGGGCTGCGCAATCAACGTTCTCTGCTTTGGCTGGGTGTCATTGGGGCATCGTTGGCGTTGATGGCGTCCTTGTTCCTGCCCATCTGGTCGGGGCTGGGATTGCTTTGGACGATCAATGGCGGTGGAATTGTTGCTGTGACCATCCTCATCGAATCACTGGTCGTTTGGTGCGCGGTTCTCGTTGCGCGCGGGTGGACTGCCCGGCAAATGAGAATCTCACCTCTATACTCGTTCTCCACCCCTCTCGGCGCGGGCATCTTCGCCGCGATGATGATCACCTCGGCATGGAAGGTCCGATCTCGCAAAGGTGTGACGTGGAAGGGACGGGTTTACACTCCAAACTAATCAGGCAGGGTCGAAAGACGAAAATGTTGAAGAGTTGAGGCAGGTTTTGTATCGGAAAGAAATGGCTGTCACATTCAAAACATGATTGGTGTCACTTTATGAATCAGATTTATACAAGTATATTCCTCTATATTCCAAGAATTACCTCCCGCTCATCGTCGGGCTCCAAAGCTTGAATGGAACTGTCGAATTCGGATAAGTTTGGAAACAAAAACTCGGACAAACGGGCAACTATGTTTAGAAATCCACTCTTTATTGCGATCGCTGCGGCGATCATTGCGCTAGGCACCTTTGTTTACGTCACCGACGCACCCGCCTATGCTGGAACACGCTCCGAAACGTGCGCCAACTGTCACGTGATGGATTCGATGTATGAGAATTATTTTCACAGCGCGCACAGGGAATGGGCGGAATGCTCGAGTTGCCACCTGCCCCACGATAACTTCGTGAATTATTACATTGAAAAGGGGCGGCAGGGTATGCACGATGTATTTGTGTTCAGCACGGGGCAGACGCCGGAGGTGATCCGTGCGAACGAACATACGAAGAAGATCATTCAAATGAACTGCATCCATTGCCACGAAGAGGCAGTGGAAACGATCATGATGGGTGCACAACCGTATGAGCGGTATTGCTGGGAGTGTCACCGCAACATCGCCCACGGACCACGAGGCGGATCGATCGTGCCTTTTCAGGACTCGAATTTATATCCTGTAAAATAATTTGAGATGACAGGCCCTGCACAAGGTTTGTCACCTGATGATTCAAAAGGAGATATGTCCATGAAAAAATACACAACTTTCATACTGGTGGGCATTATTATTCTGCTTGCTGCTGTATTGACTGGTGTGCTGGTATTCATGAAGAACCAGCCCGTTCAGACCCGTTCCTTCGTGCCGCTGGTTGAGCTCGCGCCGATGGAACCGGATTCGGAAAAATGGAGTGTTGACTTCCCCAATCAGTACGCGACATTCTTGAAAACCGAGACGAATAATATTGGCACCACCTACGGCGGCTCGTCCGCATTCTCATGGCTCGAGCGCGATCCTCGCCAGTTGATCTTGTTCAAAGGGATGCCGTTCAGCAAGGACTACAACGACGACCGCGGTCATGCGAATGCGTTGGAGGACGTGCGCGCGACCCAGCGTCTGAATCTCAACGATGATGACCCCAAACGCACACCGGGAACCTGCTACTCATGCAAATCATCCGACAATCCGGGTCTATGGACCGAACTTGGCATGGAAACGTACGATAAGATGTCCTTCAATGAATTGACGCCCAAGATCAACAATACGATCGGTTGCGCCAACTGCCATGAGACAGGAACCATGAAACTGATCGTCACAAACCCCGCGCTCAAGGAAGCCCTCGAGGCACAAGGCAAGGATTGGGAAACGTTTACCCGCCAGGAAATGCGCACGGTTGTCTGCGCCAACTGTCACGTGGAGTATTACTTTGCAGGCCCCGGCAAATACCTGACCTTCCCGTGGGCTAAAGGCACACGCATCGAACAGGTATGGGAATACTATGAAACCACCCTGTTCGACGGAAAGAGATTTTCCGATTGGTCGTATCCCGATACCGATACGCCGATGTTGAAAGTACAACATCCTGAATACGAATTCTTCACAGCGGGCTCCACGCACTACAATGCCGGCGTCTCCTGCGCGGACTGCCACATGCCCTATGTCCGCGAAGGTGCAGCCAAGTATTCGTCCCATGATGTTCACAGCCCATTACTCAACCCTGAACAGGCATGCGGACAATGCCACACCGACAGCGAATATGTCGTCCGCCGTGTGAATAGTATTCAAGGACAGGTTGCGACAACCAAACAGGATACCGAAGACGCGATCATCGACGCCATCAACGCAATCAAACTCGCTGCTGCAAACCCGAACGCCGACCAGGAGCTTTTAAATCAAGCGCGCGACCTGCACCGTAAGTCCCAGTTCATGTGGGATTTCGTCTCCGCGGAAAACAGCACCGGATTCCATAATCCCGAATATGCACTCGAGATTTTGGCCGAATCGACCAACCTCGCACGGCAGGCTCAAATGCTGGCAGCCCAAGCGGTAAACGATACGTCGCTGCTGCAAACAGGCACGTATTACCAATCGGCTCCATAAACGAGACGGAGGTACCCGGAAGCCGTTGTTCTCGTGAACAGCGGCTTCTTCGCTTTCCAAAAAAGAGGATGGTATAGTTAAATGCTCGAAGTGATTGAGCGGATAAAATCTTTTAGCTATAAGGATTTCAAAGATGAAACGTTATGTTGTGCTTATACTTTTAACGGCGTTGTCGATGAGCGCCTGCACACCGAAGGAGGGAATCGAAGTCCGCGACGCATGGATGAACCCCGTCTCGCGTGGGAATAACGGCGCAGTGTATCTTGTCATTCACAACTACAACGAGACGGATGACACAGTGATCGGAGCGTCCTCCGCGTTGGCGGATGTGGTTGAACTCCACCGAAGCACCATGGTCAACGATGTGGTGCAAATGCAGTTGCTCGAATCCGTTCCTCTGCCGGCAGGTGAAACAGTGGAATTCACACCGGGGAATCTTCACATCACACTTAACAACCTCAAACAAGCGCTTCAAATCGGCGAAACATTCAATGTCACACTCCACTTTCAGAACAGCGCGGATGTCACCGTGAGCGTGGAAGTGCACACAGGCACAGACCACAGCGACCATTAAGCAGTTCAGGCATCCGCATCGTCGAGGCGACATTGGTATCACAAATCAAAAGATATTTCGCTTTGGGACTGGCAATCGTTCTCTCAGCGTGCAGTACGCAGCGAGGACTTGAAATACGACAGGCATGGACACCTCCCGCGACCATAAACGAAGATGCCGCCGTGTACTTCACCATCCAAAACCTATCGGGTGAGAATGATGAATTGCTGGGCGCTTCCTCCTCCCTGACGGAAGAGGTAGAGATCCACAAAAGTAAGACCGTGAACGAAGCGATCCAAATGCAGGTTTTCGAGTCCGTGCCGGTTGCCGCAGGGCAGGAACTGACTTTCGAGCCGGGCGGTTTTCATGTCACGCTCATCAATATCCAGCAAGGACTCGTTGTCGGCGAGGAATTCGGGATCACGCTCCATTTCAAAGATCAAGGGGATATCAACATCATGGTGACCGTGTCTGACGATATTCCCGCCGACCAACACCACGACCACTAGTCCATTTAGGGGATGACCATACAGGCTCGAATGGGAACAATCCTGTTTGCTCCTCGTCTAATCACCAAAGGAGATACACGAATGAAAAAGTTGTTTATCGTTTCAATGGTTCTTATTCTTGTCGCGTGCTCGGCTGGCGGGAGCGAGTTTTCGCAAAACCAGAAAAAATGGCAGGATGCCAATATCACCCACTATCGTTTTGAGTTGAACATCAGTTGTTTCTGCGCCTTCCGCGATCAGATGCCTTTGACTATTGAAGTGAAAGACGGTCAGATCGTTCACATGGCGGCAGTTGACGGCACCCTGGTCCTCGACACCGATCCCAATTATCAGTTCTATGCGCCTCACGCGACCATTGACCTGCTCTTTGCAGAAATCGACGCGGCAGTTAGCGAAGGCGCAGACACGGTCAACGTGACTTACGATGCCACGTACGGCTTCCCAGTAGAGATCGCCATTGATTTCAGCCAGGAAATGGCAGACGAAGAAATGTATTACAGCATCTCAGGCTTCGAGCAACTTCCCTAGGATGAACCAGCCGTACCCAAGAAAACGAACCGACAAAAAATCCCCGAAAATTCCATCGGGGATTTTTTGTCATCCAGATTTTACATTTCGCCCAGCAGAACTTGATCCGTTCCCCTGTCAATTTCCCACGGGTAGATAATGTACGCGTCGGTGACGGCGGCATAATAATCGGGGCGATGATTCCCGAACAAATTTCGGTACGGGTTGAAATGCAGGACACACGTCTCGGGGAAGCCGCCCGCCGCGGAGACACGGTTCTTGACCGCGGTGATGGTGCGCCCCGATCCCCAGATGTCATCCACAATGAGGGTGGGTCTGCCGCGCATTTTTTCATCTGCAGGGAATTGGATGAATTCGGGCCACGCCATGATCGATTTTTCTTTTGCGAGCTGTGCAGGGAAATCCACAGCCGCAGTGAGGATATGCGTGATATCCATCGCCTCTGCCAGCATACCTGCGGGGACGATGCCGCCGCGCGTGATGATGACCATGGCGGTAAATTCGCGCTTGAATTGCGGGATGAGGTGGTCGATGAGTCGATCCACTTCTTCCCAGGTAATCATTTCACGACGAGGTTCGGGTTGCATAATTATTTGTTAAGTGGGAACGGATTCCCGCCCCTCATATTAACCTAATACCGCAGCCAGCGGCGCGGGCGCAGCGACGTGAATATCCTGCCCGGCAGTTTGCGCCTTCTCGGCTTCACGCGCCCAGAGGTAGAGGCACGTGTGATAGGCAGTGGTTGTATACGAATTTACAACGCTCGCGATCATCACCAGGGCAAAGAAAATGAACGCGCCGACCGCGATGGCAAGGATGGAAACGAAACCGAACTCGCCGGTCAAATACACAGCCCCGCCGCCAATGGCAAGGGCGATCACAAATCCGCCGAAACCCAGCACGAATCCGATCAACCCGGTCACCCAGCGTACACCGACGAATGTGATGCCGATCAGCAACAAGTTCTGCTTTGTGATGTTCCAGATGCGCTGCAAGCCGTTCTTCAAATTCAAGTCATCGATCACCATCGCAGGCAGAACGAGGTAGGAGGTTTCAAGCCACAACGCCTCGAGCACACCGCCGAACGCACGTAAAATTCCCGTCGCAATACCCGCAAACACGTTGTTGCGTCCACGACTGTTGCGCGTCGCGTTGCGGACCCACGTCACGAGCGTGGAAACCAGCGCCAGAGTCAGAATATCGAAGAAGTCGCGGCGCACGATAGACCACGCGTGATCCATGCGCCCATCCCCTTCGGCGAGATACCCGTAGATCAAATACACCGTCATCGCGGAGAACAGGTATGTCACCACATATTGAACGAAGATCATGAGCAAACCGAGAACTCCCATAAGGATTTGTCCGATTTGCGAATCGCCGAGCAAAAACGCCACTCCGATGATCGGAATGATACCGATCACCGAAATGATCATCCCGACGATCAAGGCATAGACTGACGGCTTCAACAAATCCCTGTCTTTGAACGCCATCTGCCAAGCTTGCTTGAGAAACGACCAACCGCGTGAAAACGCTTGCATTGAATTCTCCTCTAATTACTGTTGGTCGAGTGGCGGCGCTAGTCCGCCGTATCGAGACCAACAAGTAACAAAATTATTCTTACCAACGTGGTGGTCTCGATACGCCTTCGCAAAAACCGCTCTGGCTACTCGACCACCGTTATCAATTTATTATAGCAAACTGATCGGGTCGACTTCCACCCGCCAATTGTCCAATTTGATGCCGCCCAACAACTCGGATGGATTCGACCCGCGCAGAACAATTTGCCACCTATAAAACCCCGCCACCCGTGAAAAGAAACACGGGACGGGACCGATGACAGTTAACGGTTGGTGGTTGATGGTTGACAGTTTCTCGGCGACGCGTCTCGCCTCGTTCTCCGCGGACGCTTGATCCGCGTCCCGGTATTCGAGTCGCACCAGACGGGTGAACGGCGGATAACCCAGCCGTTTTCGCTGTTCCAACTCGAAATGATAAAAACCCTCCACGTCATGCCTCGCCGCGGACTGGATGACTTGATTCTCAGGGTCAAAGGTTTGCAGGACAACTTTCCCGCCGCGTTCACTCCGCCCCGCCCGCCCCGCGACTTGAGTCAACACTTGAAACACGCGCTCACCCGCAAACGGATCGGGTAGATGCAAGCCCACGTCTGCCAGCACAATGCCAACCAGAGTAACCAATGGAAGGTCGAGCCCTTTTGCCAGCATTTGGGTGCCGATCAACACATCCGCTTTGTGGTTGGCGAAGTGAGTGAGAATCATCTCATGCGCGTCCTTTTGACGCGTGGTGTCCCAGTCCCAGCGCAAGGTCCGCGCTTTGGGAAACAATGCGTTGACCTCCGCTTCAACCTTTTCACTTCCCAATCCGTACTCACGGATTTGCTTTCCTCCACACTGCGGACAACTCTTCGGCTTCTGGCGCTCGTAGCCGCAATGATGACAAAGCAATCTCTCTTTGTCGTCAACGTGAAAGGTCAACGGCATTTCGCAGTTCGGACATTTCAACACAGTTCCGCAATCGCGGCAGAAGACGTATGTGGAAGTCCCGCGTCGGTTGAGGAAGAGGATCGCCTGTTCGCCGCGCTTGAGGGTGGACTCAAGTTCACGAAGCAGGAGCCTGCTGAACATCCCGCGTTGGCCCGCTTTCAACTCGTCGCGCATATCCACGATGTGGACGGGAGGCAATCCCGCCTCGACGATGCGTTTGGGCAAAGAAAGCACCCTCACCCTGCCCTCTCCCTCAGGGAGAGGGAGATGCTCTGATTCATATCGCTGTTGAATCGTCGGTGTGGCAGAACCGAGCACACACACCGCGCCACACAGACGCGCATACGCTTGCGCCGCGTCCACCGCGTGATAGAACGGCGGCTCGGCTTGATGAAACGATGCGTCGTGACATTCATCCGCAACGATGAGGCCGATGTTCGGCAGAGGCGCAAACAACGCGCTGCGCGCGCCGATGATGACCTTGAGTTTGCCCGCGCGTGCGCGCCGCCAGGTGTCGTATCGCTCCCCCTCCGAAAGTCTCGAATGGACGAGCCCAACCTGCCCGGGAAAACGAT
>DAOTZF010000069.1:0-2216 GCA_034434415.1 Anaerolineales bacterium
TGGGACGATGAGCGGAAAAAAGCTGAGGCGGCGCGCACGCTGTCCATTTTGGAGGACAGGCACGGGGTCCGGTTATGAGGCGGGTGGTAGAATAGCGTCCCGATGAATATTTCAGTCATTGTCCCGGTCTATCGCGGCGCCGCATTGGTCGAACCGCTGGTCGAACGGCTGGCAAAGTCGTTGCCCAAATTTTCAAAAAAATACGAAGTATTGCTCGTGAATGACGGCAGTCCGGATCAAAGCTGGGAGGCGATCCTAAAGTTAACGCGCAGATACAAATGGGTAACGGGGATTCGGCTGATGCGGAATTACGGTCAGCACAACGCCACGCTGTGCGGCGTGCGCGCCGCACAGTACGAAGTGATCGTCACGATGGATCAGGATCTACAGCACCCGCCGGAAGAAATCCCGGTCCTTTTGGCTGAATTAGAAAAAGGTTTTGACGTCGTGTACGGTTCACCGAAGCAACTGCCACAGGGATTTTGGCGCAACGTGTTGACAGCGAATATCAAACGGATTCTCGCCCGCGTGATGGGGATTCCCTCGGTGAAGAATATTTCTGCGTTCCGCGCGTTCCGCACAGACTTGCGGAACGCCTTCACGAATTTCCAAAGCCCCACATTGATCATCGATGTGTTGCTCTCGTGGGGCACATCGCGTTTTACATCAGTGCCGGTCGAAATCGAGAAGCCGGAAGCGCGCTCGAATTACAAATTTTCCGCGCTTGTAAAAGCCGCCCTGCTGATTCTGATCGGTTACAGCACGGCGCCGCTGCGGCTGGCAAGTGTGATCGGTTTCGTGATGACCTTATTTGGTTTTGGTGTCTTCGCTTACGTGATATACATTTATTTTGCCCTCGGCAGTATTCCGGGATTTCCATTTCTGGCGTCGATTATCGCGTTGTTCAGCGGCGCGCAGCTCTTTGCATTGGGAATCTTCGGCGAATACCTCGCGCGCATGTTCGACCGCAGCATGGACCGCCCCGCGTATGTTGTGCAGGAAACGACAGGTAAATGAACGTTGTCATTCTACAGCCCTCCTACATTCCGTGGCGCGGCTACTTCGACCAGGTCCGCCGCGCGGATTTGTTTATCTTTTACGACGACATTCAATATGATAAACACGGATGGCGCAACCGCAACCAGATCAAAACACATCAGGGAAAACAATGGCTGACGATTCCTGTCCATTCGAAAGGTGTCACTCAAGGCGTGCTCATCAAGGATGTCCGCATTGACTGGTCGAAGCCGTGGGCGAAGAGTCACCTCAAAGCGCTGACGATCTCCTACTCGAAGGCGCCTCACTTCAGGGGGTACCTGCCTCTGCTCGAAGAAATCTACCAACGCCACGACGAGCTCCTCGCCGATTTCACAATTGAGGTTTCGATTCGTCTTGCGCGTGAATTGGGATTCACCTCCACGCGTTTTATGCGCTCATCCGAGTTGCCAAATATCGAAGGGCAAAAAACTGACCGGGTGCTCAACGTGTTGAAACAGGTCGGGGCGACGCATTACATTTGCGGTCCGTCGGCGAGTTCATACATGGAGCCTGAAAAATTCGAGGCGGCGGGGATCACGTTCGAGTATATGGAATATGATTACCCGGAATATCAACAGTTGTATCCTCCGTACGATCCGTACGTTTCGACCCTTGATCTGCTGTTCATGACGGGGAGCCGGGCTGGCGAATATTTTCAAACCCAAAAGGAACGCGAACATGAGCGTGGATGAAACCCAAAAGAGACTCGGCGAATACTTTACCGAAAAACTGGATGAATTCGGCGCGACACCGAAAGGTGTGGACTACAATGGACCCGAATCACAGGAGCTGCGTTTTGAGCAACTCGTAAAGGTGATCGACCCCTCGCGCCCTTTTTCGGTCATCGACTACGGTTGCGGCTACGGCGCGATGTTCGACTATTTGAATAAAAAAGGCTGGAGGTTCGAATACTACGGTATTGACCTCATCGAAAAAATGGTTCTGGCTGGGCGTGCAGCGCACAGGGATTTCCCGAACGCGCATTTCACCATGAATGAAAATGAAGTTGCCGTCGCGGACTATCTTCTGGCTGGCGCTATCTTCAATATCAGGCTTGAAGAGTCGTATGAAAACTGGCAAGAGTTTACCTGCGAAACCCTGAAGCGCATGAACGCGTTGTGCTCGAAAGGATTCGCTTTCAACATGCTCACAAAATATTCCGATGCAGACCGCATGGC
>DAOTZF010000070.1:0-16379 GCA_034434415.1 Anaerolineales bacterium
CTTCGAGCAAGCCGGTGAAGGCGACATGCACTCCATCGTGCGGAAAGCCTCCGCCAACATTCATTTGAAATTCGGGCAGGTCAACCAAACCGGGATGGATATTTACGACTCGCTCCGTTTGGTGGAGAAACCCACATTTACCCAGCGCATGATGAAGTTCTTGATGCGCATCGGGTTGATTCGCTAGCCGCTCCACCCTCTCCCTTTGGGAGAGGGCTGGGGTGAGGGATTTGTAACGCCTGTGCTCACCACCCTCGTCCGACCAGCCAGCCTCGCAGACCACCAGCAGTTATCGAACCTCATCTTCTTCGAGACGCGCATGCATCGTCACCTCGACTGGCGCCAGCCGTTGGAATGGCTGGGGGATCCATTCTACTGGGCACTGGATGAAGGCAATCACATCACTGCCGCGCTTGCCTGCCCGCCCGAAGCACCGAACATCTTCTGGATCCGTTTGTTCGTTTTTTCAGGTCAGTGGAATTCGGAGAATGCGTGGAATTTGTTATGGAACACCGCGCGCGAAGAGATCGCCCGCGCGGGCGGAGAAAAAGTCGCCGCGATCGCCATGCAACCCTGGTTCCAACGCGCGCTCGCGATGAGCGGGTTCGAAAACCTTCAAAATATCGTCATGCTCGAATGGAGGTACCAGCCCTGGGTCCGGAAAGAAGCGTCGGGAATTCGAATCCGAAAGATGGAAGAGACGGATCTTCCCGCTGTGGAGAGTGTCGACTCCGCCGCGTTCGATCCGCTGTGGCATAACCCACAAGCGACCCTGCGCGCGGCGTTCGCACAGGCTTTGTTTGCTTCGGTGGCGGAGGACGAACGTGGAATCGTCGGCTATCAATTGACGACCGGCGGTGGAGGGCGCGCACATCTTGCGCGATTGGCGATCCATCCATCCTTGCAGCGACGCGGCATTGCACATCATTTGGTAAGCGACCTGCTTACCCGGCTCACCAATCACGGCATCGGAAAACTCAGCGTGAATACGCAGAGCGATAATTTTTCATCGTTGAACCTGTATCAAAAATTGGGATTCACGCGAACAGGCGAACAATATCCTGTGTTTGTTTTCGAAATGCAGGGTTAGGGCAAAGGAGGAAGCATGGCAGAACGGACCGATTCCACGATCGTCAATGCATTGGTGCGGCAGGCGCTCACTTCTGCACAGGAGGTGATGGGCGAGAACGGATTGAACGCCGTTCTGCGCGCCAGCGGACTGGAACGCTTCATCGGCAATTTTCCCCCGAACGACCTTGAACCTTCGATTCAAGCATCGCAATATGCAAAACTAAACCAAGCCATCGAAGACTTTTACGGGCGCGGCGGACGCGGTATGTTGCGGCGAATCGGCAAAGCCTCCTTTCAATATGGCGTGCGCGAGCAAGCCGCACTGCTCGGTATCGCGGGCGTGGCGTTGAAGCTACTGCCGGAAAAACAAAAGATCAAATTCATTTTGAACGGCATGGCAAACGCGCTCAAGAAGAGCAACCCACAGGTGGAAGCCTCGGTGGATGACAGCGGCGAACGGATCGCCTACATGGAATCAACGTGCGCGATCTGCCAGGGAAGGCACAGCGAAACTCCGCTCTGCCATTTGTATGCGGGTTCCATCGCCGAGGCTGTGCAATGGGCAACGGGCAAGGAGTTTGAGATTACCGAGACGCATTGCTGTGCGAAAGGTGATCCATACTGCCGCTTTGAAGTGGGAGCGGCGCGTGAGTGATACAAAATTTTCCAGCCGCATCGTTCGCCGTTTCGCGGAGACGGTTGCGCGCGAACTCGGCGCGGATCAATTCACTGTGATGCTGGGTTTGTCGAAACTCCCCGCCGAGTGGGCAAAGCCGGAGACCTTCCACAAAATGGACGCGCTCGAATCGGCAAAGGCGTATGCGTCCCTGCAAGCCGCGATGCGCGCCTACTTCGGGCGCGGCGCGCGCGGCATTTTATTGCGAGTCGGGCAGCAGATGTGGACTCATCTGCTGGAGGATGCCGGGCTCGGCGGACGAGCACAGGCTGGCATCATCAAACGACTCCCAGTCGGAGCGCGTCGCAAACCGACCCTCGATCTGCTTGGCAAATTCATCTCTTCCTCCTCCGGGGACATTACCGTTCACACCCTCGACCTCGACCTGCTCTTCGTCGACCACGCCTCTCCCACCGCCAGCGGACAGAACGAGTCCGCGCCGATCTGCTATGTGACACAAGGTTTAATCCGCGAGAGTCTGTTCTGGGGAACAGGTCAAACCTTCGATATCGAGGAAACATCCTGCAGAGCACAAGGGCATCATGCCTGTGAATTCAAAATTACCGCCGGAAAATGAATATGAAAACATTCGAATCAACCTGGTCCCATGATGGAATTAATTTCTTCATGCAAGGTTGGGAACCCGATGGCAAGAAACCGAAAGCCGTGGTCGGGCTTCTTCATGGCATTGGCGAACATTCGGGCCGCTACGTTCACGTCGGCTCTGCAATGACTGAAGCCGGTTATGTGTTGGTAAGTTTTGATCTGCGGGGTCATGGAAAATCCAGCGGCGCACGCGGGCACTTTCCTTCGTTGAATGCGGTGATGCAGGATATTCGTCAATTTTTTGTGCAAATTACAACGCGTTACCCTGAAACTCCACAATTTTTATACGGTCACAGCCTGGGAGGTTTGCTTGCTCTCGCCTATACCATGCAACACAGCGCCGGGTTGAAAGGGGTCATCGTAACAGGCGCGGCGTTACGTTCCGCCTTGCAGGAGCAAAAAGGCAAGGTTGCCCTCGTGAACCTGCTCGGATCGCTCCTCCCGGCAATTACCCTCCCCAGCGGCTTGGATGCGAATACCCTCTCTCGCGATCCAAACGTGGTGATGAACTACAATAACGATTCCCTCACGCACGAAAGAGTGAGCCTTGGTTTGGGCAGAGCGTCTTTGACCGCCATTGACTTTTGTTTCGCGCACGCAACGGAATTTTCTGTTCCCCTGCTGATCATGCACGGTTCCGCCGACAAGTTAACCTACCCTAGCGGAAGCGAGGATTTTGCAAGCCTTGCCAAAACCTTGAACCCAGACGTTTCATTGAAAGTATGGGACGGGCTGTATCACGAAATCCATAACGAACCGGAACAAGCCGAGGTGTTCAAGACGGAAATCGAGTGGCTGGACAGGCATTTGAAGTAACCAGTTTCTCCATTAAATGACCCGGGTCGTGGATAATTAACATCCACTCACCTGTTCCTAGACAAAACCTAGCGCGCATGGGAAAATCTGCGCTCAATCAATTCATCAAGGAGTGTTCATGAACGCCGAAAAGAAGAGCAAGCGCCAGTTGCGGCGCGAGCAAGTGCAGAAAAAAGAGAAGCGCAACCGGTTGATCACCATCATTGTTATTACGTTGGGCGCGGCATTCGTGTTGTATGCCATTCTTGCGCCCACCCTGCGCCCCATCGCGGAAGTGGTCACCATCGAATCGCGGGAACGCTACATGGCAAACGACAATTCCATGGGCGACCCAAACGCCCCCATCCAGATCGTGGAATATTCCGACTTCCAATGCCCGTTCTGCGACCGTCACTACACCGAAACGGAACCGCTCCTCGAACAATATTATATCGATACAGGTCAAGTGTTGTTTACCTATAAATCTGCCGGCAATTTTGTGAGCGAGAATAGCGGCGTCGGCACCGAGTCGGAGGATTCGGCCATGGCGGCATATTGCGCGGGGGATCAGGGTAAATTCTGGCAAATGCACGATTCGCTTTTCGAGAACAATCGTGATGTAGAAAACCAGGGCTCCTTCACCGTACGCCGCCTGCAAGCCATCGCGGAAACCGTCGGGTTGGATATGAAAGAATTCAACGACTGCCTCGAGGGCGGCAAATACGAACAACGCACACAGGATGATCTTGCCGAAGCAATATCCCTTGGTATGCAGGGCACTCCATATTTCGTGGTCACCTACACAGTGGACGGCACGACGAAAACGAAGACCATTGACGGGGCTCAGCCTTTCAACGTTTTTCAAGTGGAACTCGAAGCCATTCTCATCGAGCTGGGCGGACAATAATTTTTCTGAATCAGAAAGGACACTGATGTTGTGTCCTTTTTGATTCAAGGGAAGCAAAGAACATGTCCAGAAACCAAACGCTCCTGATACTTGGCGCCGGGTGTCTCGTCATTTTCTGCTCAGTGGTGGGGCTGGTCATCGGAGTCACCTACATCATTCCCGAACTGCTGGCTCCCAACACGGATGTGGTCTCCGTTGGTTCAACCCCGCGCCCGGATGCAGACGCGAATTCGATGGGCGACCCAGATGCGCCGATTCGCATGGTGGAATTCGGCGATTTTCAATGTCCCTTCTGCGAACGATTCCACGTGGAAACCGAAACGCTGCTGGTCGCTGAATACATCGCCACTGGCAAACTTCACTTCACCTATCGTTCCGCCGGAAACTGGGTCAGCGAGTTCAGCGGCTCGGGCAACACCGAATCACAGGATGCCGCCGAAGCCGCCTACTGCGCGGCAGACCAGAACAAATTCTGGGAAATGCACGACGCGCTGTTCCTCAACAACCGCGATGTGGAGAATCAGGGCGCGTTTTCAGCAGGCAACCTGCTCGACATCGCTCAATCCATCGGGTTGAATAGGACGGAATTTCAAAACTGTTTCGACAGTGAAAAATACGCCAAACGAGTGCAACAGGATTTCGACGACGCGCTCTCGCTCGGCATACAGGGCACACCCACATTCATCATCACCTACGAGTTGAACGGCGAAACACAAGCCGCGTTCATCGAAGGCGCACAGCCCTATGCGGTCTTCCAACAAACACTGGACGAAATACTGGCAACGATCAGCCAATGAATCGAAAGGACACGGACATCCGTGTCCTTTTTTGTTTTACCTGATTGGTTTGGCAGTTGAACTGCCAAACCAATCAGAATTTTATCAACCATTCGGACACCCTCGCAGTGACGCGGGGACGTGTATAATGACTTTGGATTCTTTTTTATTCGAGGATATATGAAGACAAAAACCCGGTTCGCGCCTGTTTTGAACTGCATCCTCCTCGTGAGCCTGATCCTCGCCTCATGCTCCGGTCGCCCCGGTCAAGCCACCTCCACACCCATCGTCCCCACACCGACATTTCTCGAGCAAGCCGCGCCGCCTGCGGTCAGCGAAACGGACCCGCCGCTCGACAGCGTCATTGGGCATCTTACGCCGATCACATTCTATTTCAACCAGCCGATGAATCCATCCACGGTGGAATCGGCGTTCAGCGGGCTCCCCATCGGCGCGTACGTGTGGGAGGATCCATCGACTCTCTTCTACACACCGGCGCAACCGTATGCACCCAATTCAAAACTAAAGGTCACCATAGGCACATCCCTGCAATCTGCAACGGGGTTTGGGATTGCCGAGCCCATCGAATTATCGTTCACCGTCGCAGATTTCCTGCGCGCAACCAACATATTGCCCAAACGTGATTCGTCCGATGCAAACGTGGACGCGGCGGTCGTCGCTTCGTTCAACCAGCCGGTTGTTCCGCTCGGAGATTTTGAGAATCAACCACCAGCCTTCAGCCTTCAGCCATCTGCGTCGGGTCATGGCGAATGGATCAACACCAGCACATACATTTTCTATCCGGACCCAGCCTTATCCGGCGGGACGGAATATACCGTCAGTTTGAATCCCGACTTGAAAACGGTATCAGGCGTCTCTGTGGATGGAAGCGGGCAGAACGTATGGAAGTTCCTTACCGCGCGTCCGCGCGTCGTCACGTTGGATCCGCCTGCGGATCAATTCATCGGTCCCGATGCAAAGATCACACTGACCTTCAACCAGCCGATGGATGAGGAAAGCGTGCAATCTAATTTCCTGTTGAGCGGCACAAGCGGACCCGTGAGCGGGGATTTTGCCTGGAATGAAGATGGCACTGAATTGACCTTTTCACCCGAAAATAATTTGGAGCGCAGCATCGGTTATCTTTTGAAAGTGGATGCAGATGCGCGTTCGCGCGGCGGTGTGACCCTGGGTGAAGAGTTCGGCGCTGTGTTGAACACGTACGCGCCGTTCGCGGTCACTGAGACAACCCCATACCAGACCTCCGTGGAGTTTCGATTCAGCGCCCCACTCCCTGAAATAGAGTACGAGGATTATGTAACCATAACACCCGCGCTCGATAATTTCCTTGTCAACGTTTACGATTATGGAGAAGGACCGATACTATCGGTGAATGGAGTTTTTCTTCCCGCAACCAACTACATCATTGAGTTGGCTGGTACGCTCAAGGATCAATGGGGACAATCGCTCGGCACACCGTTCGTTTTGAATTTCACCACGCCGCCATTGCCCGCTTCGTTGAGTTTTAATTCCATTTATAACGTCGCGCTCGTCAGGCCCGATGCGCCAGTGTTGCATGCCAACGCAGTCAATATTCAAACCGCGGATCTGGCGATCGAGCCGTTGACTTTGCAGGATTTCTTCACCCTGCAAAATTCGTTCGAGGCGTTACAGGTTTATCAGCCAAAAAGTGCCGTCACGTATCCACAAACATTCGAATTGCCCGCAAATACATCACAGCCGGTCACGTTCAATCTCACTTCGGATAACAACCAATTATTGCCGGGCGTGTATTATGTGGAGGTCGATTCGCCCCAGATCCAGTTGAATACGCAGGGAAATGGTTCCACTCCCATACGTGCGCGAAGGGAAAATCCTGCGCCGAACTCCGGTGGAGGCGGTGGATTCGGCATTAACTTTGTCATATCGAGTCAGGTGAATCTCACTTTCAAACGGAGCGCAAAGGAAGCGCTCGTGTGGGCAGTGGATCTGCCATCGCAAACCCCGGTCGCCGGCGCGCCGGTGGTGATCTACGACAGCGCGGGCAACGCGCTGGGTTCCGGCACCACCGATTCAAAGGGGCTCTGGCAAGGGGCGATCAATCCGTATGAAGGTTCGGTTTATGCAGTCCTCGGCGCGCCCGGCGAGGAAAATTTTGGTCTGGCGGTCAACAATTGGAATTCCGGATTCGACGCGTGGAATTTCGGATATTCACAGTATGTGGAGCCGCCAACCACTCGACTCTATGTATATACCGACCGCCCGATCTATCGCCCGGGGCAGACGGTGTATTTCCGCGGCGTGGCAAGGCAGGCGTTCAATGGACGTTATGAATTGCCGCCTCTTACCGAAATTCCGCTCAGCGTGATGGATTGGGCTGGCACACAGATTTCGTCCATCGATGCGAGCCTTTCTCCCTTCGGGACGTTCCACGGCGAGATTCAACTGCCGGAGGACGCCGCGCCCGGATATTATTCCATCCAGAATCCGTCGCTCAATTTCTATTTTAGTTTCCAGGTGGCGGAATATCGCAAACCAGAGATCAACTTGAGCGTGGATTTTCCGACGGAAGAGATCCTCCACGGCGACTCAACCTCTGCGGAGGTGAACGCGCAATATTTCTTCGGCGCGCCCGCAGGGAATGCGGATGCCACGTGGACGATGTATACTCAGCCTGCACATTTCTTCCTCCCCGGTTATCAAACAGGGATATTAAGCACAAGATGGTATTCCGCATCCACGCCGTGGACGGATTTGGGAACCGAGCAGGAAAGGAAGGGCAAGACCGACCCGCAGGGAAACCTTTCCATCCCACTGCCAACTGTCCCTGAGTCAGAAGAAGCGCAGACGGTCACATTGGAAGTCACCGTACAGGATGAATCGGGGTTGCCGATCAGCGCGCGGACGGAATTGCTCATCCACCCTGCAGAGTTTTACATCGGTTTGAAGCCGGAATCATGGATCGGCGAATCAAAGACCGCCATGGGATTCGATGTAGTGACCACGGATTGGGAACGTAATCCATCCGGCGATCATGCACTGGTCGCGGAATTCAAACAAGTACGCTGGGAACGAGAGACCGGCGAATTTGGTTTCCCGGTCTATGTGCCCGTGTATACACCGGTGAGCAGCAGTAACCTCGCGACCGGACCCGACGGCCGGGCGCGGCTTTCGTTCGTGCCGCCGAATGCAGGCACGTTCATGCTCGATGTCTCAGGCGGAGGCACGCGCACCCAGACTCTGATCTGGGTCGGCGGACCCGGCGATGCGGCATGGCCCCAACTCGACAACAACACATTACAACTCACGGCTGGCAGGGAATCGTATAACCCCGGCGAAACAGGGACGGTGTTCATTCCGAACCCGTTTGCAACGAATTCGCTCGCGCTGGTGACGGTGGAGCGCGGCATCCTGTTCAGTTCTGAAGTTGTTACGTTGAGCGGAAGTGGAGAAGAATTTTCTTTTGACGTTACAGAAGAGGACGCGCCAAACGTGTATGTGACGGTCACCGTACTCGGGCAGGGCAATGAATTCAGGCATGGCGTTGTGAACATTCCCGTCGCGGCGGACGCGCTGGAGCTAAATGTGCAGGTGACGCCCAACCCGACACAGGCGGGTCCGCGCGATGAAATAACGTTCGATGTGCTCGTGATCGATCATCAAGGTCAGCCGGTGCAGGGCGAGTTCTCGTTGGCTGTGGTTGACCTTGCCGTGCTCGCGCTTGCCAGCCCAAACTCGGCGGATATTTTCACCGAGTATTACAGCAACCAACCTCTGGGAATCGAAACAAGCATTTCGCTCGCGGCGCTCAACAAAGCGGGTCAGGCTCAGGGCGGACTTGGAGGCGGAGGCGGCGGAGGAGCAGACATTCCCTTTGTGCGCGAAGAATTCCCCGATACCGCGTATTGGAACCCGGCGCTCGTCACCAACGCGGAGGGACGCGGGCAAGTGACGATGAGACTGCCCGATTCGCTCACCACGTGGAATATCGATGTGCGCGGCTTGACGCTGGATACCAAAGTGGGGCAGGCAGAGACGCAGGTTGTCGCGACCAAACCGCTTCTTGTCCGACCTGTGACTCCGCGCTTCCTCGTCAGCGGCGACCACGCGTTGATGGCGGCGGTCATCAACAACAATACTTCCGATGAATTGAATGTCAGCGTCAACCTGCAAAGCGAAGGGTTTGTGTTGGATGAACCCGGCAAAGCCACACAACAAGTTGAAGTCCCGGCGAACGGACGAACCCGCGTGGAATGGTGGGGCACGGCGAGTTTGGCGCAGTCGGCAGATTTGATCTTCACGGCGACGACAACTGGAAGTCCATCACTCCAAGACTCGACGCGCCCTGTGTGGGGACTCCTGCCCATTTTGCAATACACCTCTCCGCAGGCATTCGTCACTGGCGGGGCATTGCGCGGCGCGGCGACCCAGCAGGAAGTGATCTCGCTCCCGCGCACGTTCACGCCCACGAGCGGAGGCTTGGTAGTAGAACTGAGTCCGTCGCTGGCTGGCAACCTCACGTCCGCGTTGGAAGCGATGCCAGAACCGAACGAGGACAGCGCGGAGTCGATCGTCTCGTACTTGTTGCCGAACATCGAAGTCTATCGCGCGTTGAACAGCGCAGGCTTGAACGATCCGAAACTCGTCGAACGCGTGGAGGCGAACCTCAACTCGAGCGTGAACCGTCTCTTTTATTTACAGAACCCGGATGGCGGCTGGAACTGGTGGGGCAGATCCTCGTCACTGTACGGCGAAGCGGGTGAGGCATCGGACCCGGTCATTTCAGCGTATGTATTTTTCGGCTTGTTGCGTGCGCGTGAGGCGGGCGCGCCGATGAACGAAGACGCGCTCCAACGCGCCGGCACGTACCTGCGCGATCGGAAAGCGCCGCAACGCTTCACCAGCGAAGCAAGGAACCTCGACGATGCGGCTTTCATCCAATTCGCGCTGGCGCACGCGAACACGTTCGATGATGCGGCGCTGAATAATTTATACGACCAGCGCGACCGGATGAACCCATCGGGTCTTGCATGGCTTGCTTTCACGATGAGCAAATACAACTCATCCGATTCCCGCACCCGCGACCTGATCTCGAATCTCGAATCGGCTGCGATCCTCACGTCGTCAAGCGCGCATTGGGAATCGAAGGATGCAGAACTCTTCACACGCGATTCAGCCATTTACACAACATCGGCTGTTGTATACGCGCTCGCGCAGATCGACCCGGCGAATCAAATCATACCCAACGCCGTTCGTTATCTTGCCGCGCATCGCAACGCGAACCGCATGTGGAACACCGGTCACGATAACGCGTGGGCGATCCTCGCGCTCAACGCCGCGATGGTCGGCATGGGCGAGGTGCGCGCCGATTTCGCCTTCGAAGCCGAACTCAACGGCAGTCCGCTCACCAACGGAGATATTGCCGGTATTCAGGTTACACCGCTCACAGCAACTGTCCCGCTTGAATTCCTCTCACCCAATTCGCCGAACCTCCTCACCATCCATCGCGAAGACGGACTCGGCAGGCTGTATTACAACGCAATTCTCCAACTCAACCGCCCGGTGCAGGATGTGAAACCACTGGATAAAGGGATGCAGATCGAACGCGCGTATTTGGCGGCTTCGTGCCGCGCCTCCACGCAAGATGACGCGTCCGGTCCGTCACGCCGCCCGACGCGCGCATGCCCGCATCTTTCCTCCATTCAACTTGGTCCAAACCAGCAATTGCTCGCGCAACTGACGCTGACCCTCCCCCACGATGCATATCATGTGATGGTCGAAGATTTCATCCCTGCCGGTACGGAGATTCTCGATCAGAACCTCGAAACGAGTCAACAAGCGGTTGACTCAACCGATGTACAAGTCCAATTCGACGATTCGAATCCGTTCGGTGAAGGCTGGGGATGGTGGCTGTTCAATCCTCCACAGATCCGCGACGAGAGCATCTTGTTCACCGCCGATTACCTCCCCGCCGGAACGTACGTGCTGACCTACACATTGACCCCGCTTCAAGCAGGCGAATACCGCGTGTTACCCGCACACGCGTGGCAGGCGTTCTTCCCCGAAGTGCAAGGCACGTCCGCGGGTACGGTGTTTGAGATAAAGCCGTAGCCTGTTGCTCATTCACATCATTTGATATACAATCGTCAACATGGCAACTTCAAATTCAACAGTTACCTTTTCACGCTTGCGCCATCCGCAAATAATACCGGCAGGATTAAAGGTACCCGTCGGCAAGTCCTTGCGCCCTGCCATACAAAAGATCGTGAAAGGACTTAATCCTGAAAAGATAGTTTTGTTTGGCTCTTATGCGTATGGAAAGCCCAATCGTCACAGCGATGTGGATTTACTGGTCGTGTTGAATACGCGCGCCTCGAAAAGCGAACGCAGTTGGAAAGTCTCACGGTTGCTATTGCCCCGCCCATTTCCAGTGGACATTCTGGTCAAGACCCCAAAAGAAATCGAAACGGCACTGAAATCGGGTGATTTTTTCCTGCGAGAGATTCTCACACGGGGCAAAATATTGTATGAGCGAAATAAATAGTCCTCGCGCGTGGGTGGAAAAAGCAGAGGAAGATTACGTCTTGGCGCGTTCTGCTTTGAGACGAAAAAAACCTCTCGCTGCCGGCTCTTGCTTCCATGCTCAACAATGTGCCGAGAAGTACATGAAAGCCCTCCTCGTCTCCAAGAAAAAGGGGTTTCCAATGACACATGATCTCCTCGTGCTTAACGATCTTTGCTCGAGTGCGGGAATACTCCTTGAAATTGACCCCAAACTCCTAAACACACTCACTGATTTTGCCGTCAGAACACGTTACCCCGGCGAAGGACCGACGCCGAGCGATGCAAAAGAAGCCATAAATATTGCAAAATCTGTTCGCGCTTTTGCACGAAAGTTTCTAGAGGTATAGCGAACGCCTGACAGACTTACTTTAGTACCTGAATTACCTCAACCCATACAACGCTTCCAGGAATCCTCCACCCAATTCATCGAATGAATCCGGCGCGATAATCTCGAACGCGCCCAGCCACACCGCGCCCACACCAATGACGATGAGCACGATGCCCGGCAGCAGACGAGCCGCGAACAGGGTTACAACCACCATCCAGCGCGGACCTTGTTTCTGTTCGCGTGAACCCGTGAGCGATATGACCGCCTGCATCAGACACAACGCGCCAATGATGAGAAGCGGCACCCCGGGTCGACGGACAAATTGAAGGAAGATCTCGCGTCCGTTATTGATATAGGTGGAGAAACTCAAGCCAATGAGGAACAAACCGATCAGGTTGAATTGAACCCCATGCAGAACAGCGGCAAGCCCGGTATAGGTTTCCCTTGTGCCCCTGCGCCGGCTTCCCAATCGGATTTGTCTCGTGATAATTGCCTCCCAGCCGATCGCGATCGAAGCCAGTCCAAAACATGCAACACCGGCATACAGGAGAATCGGCATCGCAAGCCTGTCTCCTCCGAATGCCAGCAAGATGCCTAGCACGCCAAAGACGATTTGAAGCGTCGTCCACATCTCAACCTCCTTCGGGCTGAGCAAATCTCCAGTCTCTATTTCACCCCGTCGAATTACCACGTACCAATTACTTTCTACCTAACAAACCCCCACACCGCCAGCGCGCCGAAAATGACCACCGTCACGATTGCGCCGTTGAACACGTCGCGCGATTCGCGCCGGTCCACGAGTTGCAGCAAGGGCGGAATCCCCTCCACAACCCACAGCGGACCGGCAAACGAGGTGAACATCAACCCGCCGACCAGTCCACCGATGTGACCCCAGTTATCGATATTGGGGGCGATACCCAGAAATAAATTCACGAAGATGATAAAGAGCACGTTCCCGATCGCACTTTGGAATTGATGCGCGAACAATTTTCTATTCTGCACGAGGAAGACCAGTTCGGCACCGATCAAACCAAAGATGGCGGTGGACGCACCCACCGACACGCCGTCGGTGAACAGGAAGGACATCACATTCCCTGCGAACGCGCCGAGCAGGTACAACAACAGGAAACGCCAGCGACCAAACGTTTGTTCGAGCCCGGTGCCGAACGAAAGCAGGGCATACATGTTGAATCCGATGTGCGCGATGCCGCCGTGCACGAGCGCGGGCGTGAACAAGCGCCAGAGTTGCCCATTACGGATCAGTTCATTATCTTTTGCCAGCAAACCGACAGGCAGGTCGAATTGGAGAAGCATCTGACTTGCCAGTTGCAACACATAGACAAACACGGTGATGCCCAGGATCGAATAGGTCACATACGGCGCGGACTGAGGCAAGGCGACGCGAACCATTTGGGAAGCAGGTTGAGGAGCGGGCTGAAGCGAATCGTCGTTCACAAGGTCACCTTTCTGGGTGTTACGCGGTGGTGCTCTGCGTCGATAATCGCGCGGATGGTATCCACCGTCTTGTCCAATTGAAAATCGCGGTTGACGATCACGTAATCGAAGGCTTCCACGCGTTTAAGTTCCTTGCGGGCTGTGGCAATTCGAATGGCGAGCGAATCGGCGGTCTCGGTCTTGCGTGTTTCGAGACGATGCACCAGTTCCTCTTCATTCCTTGTTGTGATAAAGATCATCAATGCCTCAGGCGCCATCTTGCGCACGGTCTCGGCACCCTGCACATCGAGCCGCATGATCACATCCATGCCGCTGGCAAGCGCCTCGCGCACCTGTTGCTTGGGAATCCCCTTGTAATCACCGTAGACAATGGCATGTTCGATCAACTCATCCTGATCGATCATGCGGGCAAATTCTTCGTTGGAAACGAACAGATAATCGCGCCCGTGGACTTCGTTAGTACGTTTGGGGCGCGTCGTCGCGGTGACGACAAAATGGAACGGCAGTCCGCGTTCCTGCATGCGCTGCATCACAGTGTCTTTCCCTGCGCCGGATGGACCGGAGATGACGATGAGCAAAGGCTGCGGATTGTGCAGATTGAATTCGGTCATGGAGGAATTTTACCAGACGGGCAAGATTGCCTTAGCCACAGAGTGCACAGAGAGCACTGAGATTTTTTCTCTGATTTCTCAACGATCTCGGTGATAAAGAAAACAGTACACGATGCCGGTGCCTCTCTCCACACCTTTGGCTGATTCAGTTAAAATAGATTTATGCCCACGTATGATTTTGTCTGCAACAACTGCAACCAGCGCTTCGATGTTTTCATGTCGTTCACCGAATACGGCAAAAAGCCGGTAATCTGCTTGCACTGCAACAGCAAGGATGTGCGCCGCCGCATGACGAAGGTCCGCATTGCGCGGTCGGAGGAGAGCCGCGTCGAATCGATGGCGGATGATTTCAGCGGCTTCGAGGGCATGGAAAACGATCCGCAAGCCATGGGACGCATGATGCGGAAGATGGGAAGGGAAATGGGCGAAGACCTGCCCCCTGAATTCGATGAGGTGGTTAACCGCCTTGAATCCGGTCAAAGTCCGGAAGAGATCGAGAAGGCTGTCCTCGATCTGGGGGAGGGCGACGATGGTGAGGAATAAAAAAAGTGACTGTCACGTTATACGTGACAGTCACTTTTGCTTTAAGGAAAGTTATCCGACCGCGCCGTTTCCACCGCCATCACCGCTGATGGTCTTCTTTGTCTGCTCCGACAGATTCTTGAGGTTGCGCACGCGTCCCAGCATATCGTGCCAGAACGAACTGCCCGCGCTGGCGGCAAGACCCGTGGCTAACATTCCGCCGATCCGCCCGATCGGCGTTTTCAGGCTGGTGATCACATCATCGGGGAATAACACGCCAAGGATTTCGAAGGTGTTGATTTGCATCAGGAACGCGATCAGAATGCCGATCAGCGCGGAGACGACGCGTAACGTGGTGATGCGGCTCTTTTCAGTGCTGGCATGTTTTTGCCGCAGGGTTGCCAGCTTCAACGCAATATCCTTCTGCACTGTGCCCACCTGAGCCTCCAGCCCCATTTCGGTGAGCGCTTTCACCGCATCTTCGCGCAGGGCATCAACAGTCTTTTTGACCTCTTCCATGTTCGTTTTGGTCTGTGATGCAAAGGTCTGGATCGCGATCACTTTGACCGCTTCATCCGAGCCTTCGGGCAACCACTCCCGCACCGATTGAAGAACATCATCCGGGCTGGCTTGTTTTCGCAACCCGCGGAACCAGGTGAACGGTTCAAGCAAGGTTTCCACACTTACAGAAAGAACGAGCAAAATCGCAAAGTACGCTCCGAGAATACCCAAAACGATCGTAAAACCATCCAGATTCATGACCAACTCCTCCTTCGAAAGGATATGCCGAGAGTATAGCACCAACCAGTAAAACTACAACATTTTTTCGATGGTCGCGCGATGCTCAGCGAAATGTTCGGTTGTATCGCCCAATACCCACAGCAATAACGGGCGTTTCTCCGGGTCATCCGCGCGGCGAGGTTTCATCAGATCTTCAAAAGGCGTGGTTTCCAATTTCTTCACCAACGCCGCGTACGCGCGCCGCAATTCATTCAACACATCGTTTGACGAACGGTTGCGGTTCCTTTCAAAAAGGACAGGGTTGATTCTTTCCATATCCCAACCCTTCACCACCTCGGGCTCCACGCCCATCACTTCGTGCGGCGGTCGTTTGTCCATGTGATATCCCATCAGGATGTTCATCCATTCGGCAAGGTGAGCGAGATTATCTTTTGGACTCCACCCGCCTTCATCCGTCGTCGTCAACTTGTTCGCCTTTTGGAGTTTTTCGACAACCTCCATCAGGGAATTCCACTCGCGCTCGATGGCGATCATCAATTCAGATGTGCTTGCAGGAATCCATTGCTCTCCGTCGGTCATCTTCGCATCTCTCCTACGGGACGATTGCTTCGCCCGATTCAAGTTTTTCCTTCTCGGAATCTTTCACCGAAGATAATTATAGTGTCAGAATGATCGGCTCGTTCTTTGTGACGATGATCGTATGCTCGAACTGCGCGGCGATGGCTTTATCCATCGTTCGCAGTGACCAGCCATCGCGCTCCTGCATCACACGCCCGATGCCGGGAGTGAGGAACGGTTCGATGGCGAGAACCAGCCCGTCATTGAGGATGCGGCGGTCTTTTGAATCGTAAAAGTTCAGAATTTCTTTCGGCTCTTCGTGGAGTTTGCGTCCGATACCATGACCGGTCAAATCGGTGATTACGTTGTAACCGCGTTTCCTTGCCTCGGTCTGCACGGCGCGGCTGATTCCGTTTAAGGGATTCCCCGTTTTCGCCGCGCGTAAAGCCCGGGCGAGTGTCGCTTTCGTGGCTTCGATCAATTTTTCGAAGCGGCGTTCACCCTTCGAAACGACCAGTGAAGCGCCGGTGTCTGCGAAATAACCATCGAGTTCGGCAGAGACGTCAATGTGAATCAACTCGCCCTCGCGCAAGACATGCTCATTTGGTATCCCATGCGCGATGACCGGCGAAACGCTGATGCACGTTGCACCGGGAAATTTGTACATCGCCTGTGGCGCGGACCTCGCACCTTCGGCTTCGAGAAAGGCACGCCCGATCTCATCGAGTTCGCGCGTCGTCATCCCTGCACGAACCGAGTCTTGCATGAG
>DAOTZF010000071.1:0-15742 GCA_034434415.1 Anaerolineales bacterium
TCCCCGTCGATCTGATACCACGCGCTGTTGAAATCGTTGCCGAATTCGCCGTTTTCCTCGATGCCGGTCACTTTCACCACCTCGTCCTTGCCGAAGTGGTGGATCTTGTTCGCGCTGAAACTCGGCGCGTCATAGAGCGGAACGCCGCTGATGGTCATGCATCCCTGCCTGATGCTGGTTTGCGCAAACGCGCGGCTGCCCTTCAGGTCTTTAAGCGCGAAGGCGAGCGTCCCCGCGCTGACGAGTTTGAGGAACTCGCGGCGGGTGAGTTGTGGATTGAGCATGATGCAAGTTTAACTGGAAAATACGAGGATTTGTTCCGTTGTTACTTTTTTCTTATACTTTTTTCTTATACTTTGATCTCCACTCGCGTCCCCACAAAACCATACACCAATTCCTTCTCCGGCGGCACGGAGGGAGTCGTCCAGCGATAGAGCCATTTCGCGGCTTGTGGGGTCATGTTGATGCACCCGTGACTGCGCGGACGTCCGTAATCGTTGTGCCAGTACGTGCCATGAAAAGAGGTGCCGTTCTCTTTGATGTAGATCACCCACGGCACGCCGGGCAGGTCGAATCCACTGGAGGCGAGGTCGCCGCGTGCCATGTGCCGCGTGGGACGTTTGTGGTACGTGATGTAATCGCCTTCGGGCGTGGTGTACGTTCCGCTGCGCAAGCGTCCGCCGGTGGAGACGCGCGTCGCGTAGACGAGCTGATTCCGTTCGTATGCCATCAACAATTGCCCGGTGAGATTCACTTCGACGAGTTTTTCCTCGTTGGGAACGTCGGGGGAAAGCGGGGCAAGCTCCCCGTCCGAGAGGAGGCGGATGTGTTTCCCCGGTGCGTAATAGTATTCGCCAGATCGGTCATCGAGCAGGGCATACCAGATCGTCCCGTCCGCATGGATCGCGCTGGCTTTCACCCAATGTACCGATTCATAATACAGGCGATGGAGCAATTCAGAGTTCGTGTCAGGTTCGAGGAACGCGTCGGTGAACGGGACGCTGACCTCGCCGAGTGCCCCCGCCAGCGAGATGTGTTGCGGCTCGTTGAGGATCGTGCGCACGGGCTGGATGCTCCCCGAATAGACATAGCCGTCGTCCTCCACCTGATACCAGACGCGGTTGTACGCGGTTTCGTCCTCGCTGACGGTGGTATTCGTGATCGGCACGACGAGATCGTGCCAGTAGATTTTTTTTCGCTTCGATTTTTTATTCGGCTCTTCGTACGACCAGAGTAAATTATCGATCACCCGCCCTTGAATATTGTTGAAATCATCTTGTGGGTCGAACGAGAGTCCAGGCAAAAACATCCCCGCCATGCCGTAGCCGCTTAATTTGAGAAAATCGCGCCGGGAAATTTTGGGCTTGCTCATATACATTTGTAGGGGCGGACCGACGTGTCCGCCCCCAGGTGCTGCCCAATTTGAATCAAAGGGCAGACACGCAGGTCTGCCCCTACAACATCAATAATGCACATTGACCACGGTACCCTCGGACGCCCAGTAAAACAACCACTCCGCATCGGGGATGCTGAGGTTGACACATCCGTGACTCATCGGTGTGCCGAAGTTGCTATGCCAGTATGTGCCGTGCAAACCGTAGCCTTTATAAAAATACATTGTGTACGGCACATCGGCCAGGTAATACCCGGGACCAGACATGTTGGTTTTCTTGAGTTTGATCCAGATCTTGAACTTACCCGTCACCGTGGGCGTCATCGCGGTGCCGGTCGAAACCACGAACGAATTGACGATGGTATCGCCCTCGTAGGCATACACCATTTGATTCGTCAGGTCCACATCGATCCAACGCACGCCGCCGCGCGAACCACCGGGGTTCGAAACTACAGGCGGCGAGTAGGTGGGCGGCACATACGCGCTAGTGGGAGTATCCGCCAGGATGTCCATGGCGAGAACGCCGGGTGTTTCCGTTGCAGTGGGGATGGGTGTATCGGTCGGAATTGAAGTGGGCAACGCCGTCGGTGTGGAGGCCGGCAACGGTGTTTCAGTCGGAACGGCAATTTCCGGCGTTGCAGTCGATGGAGCTTGCACCACTGGAACTCCCGCGTTGAGCGGTTTGGCGATCTCGACCGGCGCCCACAAATTCTCCTGCGTCGGCGCAGGAGAATTCTCCAAAATGGACGCGAACGCCGGGCTGGATATTGCCGACCACGCGGCAAAAACGAATACGATACATGCCAGCAAGCCGAGCGTTCCCGCGTAAAGAATCACGCGGCTGTTCCGCCTCGGTTCGACGACCGGCTTTTCTTGATACGTTTCGCGGACAACGGGGATTCCGCTCGGCGCTTCATTTCGGATGGGAGCAATGACAGCGACTCGTTCATTCCCGATTTTCGTCTGCTTCAATTTCCCCTCCGCCCATTCCACGGCTTTGCGCGCCCGCGGGCTTTGCGGGTTTAGCTCCAACGCCTTCCTTGCATAGGCAAGCGCATCGTCCGGGTTCGGGTCCGAGGCAACGAGGATGAGCCACGCATCTTCCAACTCCGGCGCAGAGAGGGCGGCTTGCTCGCCGAGCGCCCGCGCGGTGACCTTGTCTCCGCGGCGCAACGCTTCACGAGCCCGCGCCGCAAACTCATGTGCTTGATCAAAATCTGGGTTCATCGAATCGCTTTCGACAGTGTGTATCGTAGCCGGCAGGAAATTTCGTGCAACTTAATTTTACCCGCATTATATGGATGGAACATACCCAATTTCAGAAGAGGATTCCGCGGATCACTACCATTGAATTTCTACGACCGTACCCAACTCAGCCCAATCGTAGAGCAATGATGAATCGTACGTGCCAAGCACCACACACCCGTACGAAACCGGCCTGCCGAGATACCCTTCCCACAAAGTAGCCCCGTTCGGAAGGATGGGCAGGGCATGGATTCCGTTTTCGAGACTGCCCGAATAGTAGATGCCCAGCCAGTTGGGCATCCAGATATTCCACGTCGCGCCGTAGGCGTTTGGCAATCGGGTCTGCACGGCGAACGTCCCGACGCGCGTTGAGTTGTTGATTCCGGTGGAGGCTACGAAACTGAAGATCAACGCGCCATTGTCATAGACGTACATGTGTTGCTCTGAAATATCCACAAGGATGTACTTCGACGTGCTGGGTGCCGGTGGCGGCGGGGATTCGGGAATCGGCGCATTATTCAAAGCCGAGGAAAGTTCATCGATGATCTCCATGGCAAGTACAGAGGGCGTTTCGGTGAACGAAGGTGTGGGAACAGGTGTGTCAGTGGGAACGCTGGTGGAGGTGGAAGTGTAGGTGGGTTTCACTACATACACACTTGCCCACAGGTTTTCCTGTGTTGGGATGGGAGTTTCGATGAGGAAGGCACTCGCCGAGGACGCGGTGAAAAAATAAAAGGCGAGAGCAATGCAGCCGAAGGTAAAAAACAAAAGCAAGGGGAGAAGGAACCGAGTTGCGCTGACGACCGAAGGGAGTGTCGAAGCGAGTTGTCCGTTGGTTTTCATGGCGAGAAGTCCGGGATGGGGGTCGATTCGATGTTTTCGTTGTTGGCGAAACACAAAATGCCCTCGACAACACCCGCCGCTACGCGGTCGGTTTCTTTGGTGAGCATCTCGCGGTCAAGGTTAAGAAAACCGGTCTCGATGATGGCGGCGACGGTGCTTGGGTCGATCTCGCGAAAAGCATGGTATTCGCGCATATCGGGGGTGATGCTCCCCGCGTGGAATGTCAGGCTTGTCATTTTTTGGTAGCGGTCCACGAGGCAGGCAGTGAGCCGGTTGGCACGATTGATATCGTTCGTATTGAGCGCGGCGGCAACCTTGAAGCCGGTGGCTTCATCGTTGATGTATTCGCACGAATCATTGTGGATGGAAACAATGGCAAGCGCGCGATAGCCATTGAGGCGCGTATCGAACTCATTCAACAGGTCAACCTGATAACCCGCCTGCTTGAGCTGTTGTTCCACGATGGCGGCGATCTTGAGATTCACGTCCGCTTCGGTAAGCGTGACATCGCCGTTGCCGTCCACGCAGACCGCGCCCGAGTCGTTGCCCAAATGTCCGGCGACGATTCCAATGCGGACCTGCGGCTGTGCAGACTCGAGGGCTGTATTATCGACTTGCGGAGTGAGGAGCATGCTGAGGCGTTCGTAGAAATTCCCGTTTGCCAGACCCTGCGAGGGCAGCGCGGTGAATAACGTCGCGAGCAGGATCGCAACCCCAAGGGTGGTCTGCACGGCGCGCATGGGACGAGGACGGGATCGGGAGGTCATACCGCGGTAATGGTAACTGCTATGGATTTAACGTGCAAGGGAGGCACAATGGTGTCGCTTTCTCATGATCGCGTGATAAATCGGGCGGTGTGGAACGCGTATGCCGCCAATGGGCGAATTTCACGAATTTTCAAAGGCTTCATTCGCGCCATTCGGGAATTCGTGGCATTCGCGTTGAGGATTTCCCGATTCTGAGAAGACCATGGACACAATGGATTTTCATCTTGACTTGCCCCTCCCCCGCCATTATGATGAATTTGCATTGGAGAATTCATGACACTCGACCCTGAACAACTCCGCCGCGCCATGCGCACCTGGACGACCGGCGTGACCATCGTCACCGCCGCACACGAAGGTCAACGATACGGCATGACGGTGAACTCGCTCGCGTCCGTTTCCTTGGAGCCGCCGATCGTGTGTCTGACGTTGAAGCGGTTGACCCACACGCACGATCTGGTCGAACGTTCCGGCGAGTTCGCGGTGACCATCCTTTCAGACTCGCAAAGGGAACTGTCCGACCGTTTCGCGGGCAAGATTCCCGATATTCACGACCGGTTCGAAGGCGTGGAAACCGAAACCCTGTTGTTGAACGCGCCGCTGATCAAAGGCGGACTGGCGTACTTGAATTGCCGCGTCATCAACTCACAACCGGTGGGAGAGAACACGCTGTTCCTCGCGGAGGTGATCGCGGCAAAAGAAGAATCCGGCAGACCGCTGGTGTATCATAATCGCGTGTATTGGAAGTTGAATTCACCCTAACCCTCACCCAAAGGGAGAGGGGAGGATCGCATGCAAGACAAACTCACACCCGAAGAACAAAAGATCCTCCTCCGCCTGGCGCGCGAGGCGATGACGTTGCGAGTCAGAGGCGGGAAATTGCCTCGGCTGGAACTGTCGTCTCTGCCGCCGCGCTTGCGCGAAGAGGGCGCATCGTTCATCACGTTGACCATACGCGGCGAACTGCGCGGGTGCATCGGCGCGCTTGAAGCGTATCAACCGCTGGCACAGGATGTGCGCGAACACGCCATCGCCGCCGCGCTCGAAGACCCGCGCTTCCCTCCCGTGCAGGAACGCGAACTAGGGGCGATCCAGATCGAAGTCTCGCGATTGACGCGCCCGGTCCCGCTCGAATACAAAGATGCGGCAAACCTGTTATCCAAATTGAGACCGCACGTGGACGGGGTCATCTTGCGCGAGTCCTTAGGCCGCCGTGCCACGTTCCTGCCGCAGGTGTGGGAAAAACTCCCGGACCCGGTGGAATTTCTGAATCATCTCTGCCAGAAAATGGGCTTGAATGAAAACGCATGGCGGAGCAAACATCTCGAAGTGTTTACCTATCAAGTGGAGGAATTTCACGAGTCCCCGAACATATCATTTGATTGATATGAGGTTCGGGGTTGAGTAGGGTAAAATCGGCGCATGGCTGACGATGCCGTTTTTCAGGAAGCAGTGGAAGCCCTGCGAGAGGGAAACAAAACCAAAGCCCGTGAATTGCTCACGGGTTTGCTAAAGACCGACCAAAGCAACGCAACGTATTGGGTATGGATGAGCGCGACCGTGGATTCGACGAAGGAACGGATCTACTGCCTGCAAACCGCGTTCAAACTCGACCCGGAAAATGCCACCGCCAAGCGCGGTTTGATCCTGCTCGGCGCGTTGCCGCCGGATGAAACCGTCCAGCCGTTTTCGTTGAACCGCCCGCGCGCTTGGGAGGAAAAACTTTTACTCGCGCACGAAAAACCCAAACCGAAGGGATGGGCGGCTGTGCGCGCCAATCCGGTCTTCCGGCTCGGGGGAATCGCCGCGCTCATCGCGGTGTTGGTCGGCGGGGTTTATTTTGGATTTATCGTTCCGGCGACACAGCAATCGCGTCCTCCCACACGGACGCCGGGTCCTTCCCCAACGTGGACGTACACGCCGACGTTCGTCAACGCGACGGGCATACCCCCCGGAACACCGGCTCCGTTTTCCGAGTTGCTCAATGCACCGTTGACGCCGACCGCGTTGTATGTGAGCACACCGGAGTCAGCCATCACCGGGGATATCTATCGCCGCTTTCTGGAAGAATTCAGGAATGGAAATTGGGATGAGGCAATCACCCTGTTGCAAGATGCCGCGCGCCTCGAACCCGACGCGGTAGAACCGTATTACTACATCGGTGAGACGTATCGCTTCAAAGGGGACCCTGCAAGCGCCATCGATGCATACAACGGGGCTCTGCAAAAAGATCCCGAGTTTGGCCCAGCCTATGTGGGTTTGGCGCGGGCGCGCATCCAGATCGACCCGGGCGCGAACGTCGAACCGCTGTTGGATGAAGCCATCCGTTTCGATCCCAACTTCGGAGAGGCGTATCTCGAACGGGCAAAGGTCAAATTGAGGGATAACGACATCCAGGGCGCGGTACGCGACTTGGAAAATGCAAATCGCCTCCTGCCGAACTCGCCTCTTGTCTATTACACATTGGCACAGGCGCGGCAACGAGAAGGCGCTTTCGAACTCGCGCTGACCGCCGCCGAACACGCCAACGATCTCGATCGGTCCTTCCTGCCTGTCTATCTTTTGCTGGGGCAGTTGTACGTCGAGACCGGCGATAACGACAAAGCGGGTGAGGCGCTGGATATTTATCTCAAATATAACGAAGGCGATGCGGAAGCCTTCCTGTTATACGGAAAAACCCAGTTCAATAACGGTGACTATCAAAGCGCGATTCGAAGTATGAACCAGGTCATCTCGATCGACCGCGACCGGCGAGAGGCGTATTTGTATCGTTTCTATTCGAACGTGGAACTGGGAGACGGCGAAGCCGCGGATGACGATCTTGACCGCTTGCTTGTATATTATCCCAACCTGTTCGAGTTCAACATCGCGTTGATTCGGGCACACTTGATTCAGGGACGCGATGGAAGCGCTCTGCAAATTTTAGAAAAGGCTGTGGGGCTCGCCGAAACGGACGAGCAACTGGCTGTCGCATACTACTGGGGAGGCGTCGTTCACGAGGAGCGCGATGAATTAGAGGATGCCGCAGATTACTGGCAGTTATTATTGGAACTGCCTGAAGAGGCAACCACCGAAGAACAACGTAACACGGCGGAGGAACATCTCCTCGACATCCGCACACCGACGACCGCGCCAACGCGAACAAAGACAAAGACACCCACACCCACCAAGCCTGTCACACCTACGCGGACGCCGACCCCATCACCGACGCCGTAGAACTGCAAAGACACGAATCAATAAAGCGACTGAGAGATCAGTCGCTTTATTGACAGCCTTTCCCAAATCTCTTCCTATCCTCTTCACCTCGTTAAATTACTTGATGATCTTCTCCGCCCAAAAGACAACGCCAGCCGCAAGTTTCAACGCGTCACGATATTCACTCCGCGTGACATCTTCCACTACACTTGGGTAACGGGATTGCACAGCATATTGAGTAAGAATATCCACGTCCCTCACCTGCTTTGGAATTTCGACACCGCCCTCCTCAAGCATGTCCATCAAATGCACAAGTGAATGAGTCTTTGGAAAATCCAGTCCCTTGGCAAGACAGACTGCTTTCAATGCTTTTTCTGCGGCTTGTTGGGCACTGAAACACAAATCCTCATACAGCACTCCCTTCATCCTTCCCCCTTTTTCTGCGAGCGTCAAGTTCGCTTTTGCGCGTAACAGCCATGCACGTGGATCCGTCGGGTCTCTATGCTTCATAGACCACGCGCCCCTCTTGTAGGGCGGTTTTCAATATTGTGCCGGCACTTTTCCCGTATTTTTTCAGATCATTCTCAGTTGCCACAACGATATCCACGGCGATGCCGCTTCCGTGCAGGTTGCGATAGATCTTTTGTGCCGTGCGCCGACGATGGGCAGGCGCGCGCATGACGACCAGCATATCGAAATCGCTTTCGCTATTCATTCGCCCTCGCGCGGCGGAGCCGAAAAGCAATACGCGGCGTGGATTCACGCTAGACACAATCCGGCGCGTGACTTCCCTTAAAAGTTTTTCGTTGACTTCATTTGTAATAGTCGTTGGCATGTTGATCTGCTTTGATTATACATCCAATCCCTTTTGACCAACGCCGCCAAACCTCTTCCTATCCTCCTCGCACGGACACAACGCGCGCAGGTAGTGCCAGTTGTAAATCCCGTAATCGTGACCGTCCTCCCAGACGAGGGTCAGCGCGTAGGAACCGGTGGCAACTACATTGGCAAGCCGCGTGGCAGGTGATTCGACCATCTTTAAAATGAACACGCCGGGATCAGGTTCAGGCTTCATATTTTGATGCCCGCCGCGGCACGAGGCGCACGGACACGCCGCGCGCAACAGGTCGAACGGATAGACGCTGGTGTGTCCGTCGTTCCATGTGATGGTGAGTTCACGCTTGGTCTTGTTGGCTGTAATGCCGGTGGGTTTCTCGTTCATCAATAACTCCAAATATCAACCGCGAAGGCGCGAAGGACGCAAAGATTCATTTCTTCTTCTTTTCCTTATTAATTCCTTCGGGCTCTTCGCGGTAAAAAATCACGGCGAAGGGATGTAACTCAAAAAATCCGCGGCCGCCCAGCCCGCGCGGGTTTCATCGTACGGCGCGACGAGATACCACCAAATGTATCCGTCCAACACGACGGGACCATCTCGCACGATGAAGACTTCCGAATCAAAGCCGAGAAAATCCGGGTTGCCAGCCAAACCGGGTTCAGAACGAATCCGTAGACCTTCACCATCGGTGCCTGAAATCTGCACATAATTGCCGATGGCGATTCCTGTAGGAGCCGCGGTCGGCGCGAAGGGATCGATGGTCGCGGTCGGCGGCGCGTTGGAGGTGGCTGTGGAGGCGGGGATCACGGTCAGGTTCGCCGGGGCAAACCCCACATCCGCGGGTTGAAGCGGGGAGGTGAATCCGATGGAGATGGCGGTAATGAGTAACAACAAGCCCGCGAAGAGCAACGCGCCGAGGATCACCCATTTATTGAAAAGTTGGTTGATGGTCATGATGGTTTCAATAATTTCATACCGCGCGGCGGGACGAGCATTTTGAGCGCACCCGATTTAACTTTGATCTCGACCTTTTGAGCCGAACCGCGCGGCTCGCCATCGGTCTGGATCAAAAAAGGAGAATCAGCTTCGATGCGCAGGGAGTTGAAGGTGATCTTGCGGGCTGCATCTGAGTTGATGTGTTTACCGGTCATCATTTCATACGCGTGACGCAGCGCGTCGCCAAGATGGCTCCCACTGAACAACCACATGTCGAGCAAGCCGTCGTCAAGATACGCCTCCGGCGAAAGTTTCGACAAGCCACCGAGATAATGACGAATGTTGGTGGCGACCGCCACGATGTATTGCCCCTCCACCGCGTGGCCATCTGCCCACAAACGCAATTTCACACCACGCCATTGCGCGGCTTGCATCAGGGTCTGCGCGGTAAATTCGGGAAACGCAAAAAATTTTTCGAGTCGGATGCGCGGCTCCAACGCGTGGATGGTGAGCGCGTCCAAGCCGATGCCCGCCCACATCATGAACGATACGTCGTTGCACGTTCCCACATCGATCGCGTGACACGGCGCGTTCGCCAGCAGGGACGCGTTGCGCTTCAGCGCCCAGAAGTTCCCCAGCGTGAACGCGCGCAGGCCGAGTTCGATGCTCCACACGTTCGCTGTACCGGCGGGCAGGACGCCCAGCGCGGTATCGGAATCGATCAAGCCGTTAACAACGTTGCCGATGGTGCCATCACCGCCGACGGCAAACACCGCTTCTTTTTTCTCGACGGCTGCCTGCTTCGCCAATTGGATGGTGTGTTCGCCGCTTTTGGTTTCTGCCGCGTCGGCTTTCCATCCAGAAGACTCGAGCGTTTTCACAACGGACTTTATGAAGGGTTTGACGGAGAATCGTCCCGCCGCCGGGTTGTAGATGATGACCGCACTTCGCATGACAGGGAATTATACTCATCAGGCAGGTAAACAGGTAAAGAAGACATACGGAAACAAAGTACACAGGTAGACAAGTACACGAGCACGGACGTATCTACGTGATTACTTGTCTACGTGTCTACCTCCTTCCCGGCAACACCAGCGGCACATCCAAAAACGGATGTGGCACCACCTGCACCGGCAGGCAGTACGCCTCAGCGATCAATTCTGATGTCAACACTTCCTTCGGCTTTCCCATCGCCTTGATATTCCCCGCCACCATGAGCGCGATGCGGTCCGCGTAATGCGCGGCGAGGTTGAGATCGTGCAAAGCGATCAACACCGCGAGATTATCTTTATGGGCAAGTTCGGTGACCAGATCGAGTAAACCGACTTGATATTGCAAATCCAAATGAGCCGTAGGTTCATCAAGCAACAATATCGGCGTGGACTGGCACAAGGCGCGCGCCAGCAACACGCGCTGCTGTTCTCCGCCGGAGAGTTCGCCCACGCGTCGGTCACTGAATTGAAATGCGCTAACCCGTTGCAGTGATTGCCGCGCGATGTCTTCATCCTTTTGTGAGGGTTGACCCAAAAATCCAAGATACGGTGTACGCCCAAGCAGGACAGTTTCCCAAACTGTGAACGCCGGGGGCAACGACACCGCCTGCGGAACGGTGGCAATGTACCTCGCGCGCTGCATGTGATTGAGCGACGCAAAGTCATCTCCGTTCGTGCGGACGTGTCCCGCGTAGGGAATCACGCCGCTTGCCGCGCGGATGAGCGTGGACTTGCCCGCGCCGTTCGGCCCGATCAGCGCGAGGACTTCGCCGCTTCCCACATCGAGGGAAACGTCGTGAAGAATTTGGCGGGATCCATACGAGGCAGAGAGGTTTTGGATTTTGAGCATAAGGTGTTCCGGTAGGGGCGCAATATATTGCGCCCCTACTACGAATTAAAAATCAGATACCAATACAACGCGATTTCGTCGGTGTTTGGATTCAAGCCCTTGTACAAGTGTGTGTCAAAGCCGCGCAATTTGAATCCAAAGTTTTCATAAAATCTACATGCAGGGATATTCACATCCTGCGTTTCAAGCATGATGCCGGGGAGATTCTTCTCTCTTGCCCAGTCAACCGCTTTTTGCATCAAGGCGCGTCCAACGCCGCGTCGCCTAAAACGGGTATCCACAGCAAAGTCGTCAATCCATGCATAGGCATTCCAATGTTTCGAGATGGTGATCTGTCCTGCCAGGTCAACATCCGCATAGGCAAAGTACACAATCTTATCGGGATTGGAGATATACGCTGAGTAATCCTTCTCTTCAAAGATATATCGTTTTTGATATGGCTCATTAATACTAAGCACTTCATAACGGATTATGCCGTTTTCAACGCGTATTACCAGTTTTGAATCGACTGTGAAAGTGTCATCGCAATGGTTGACATCTTGAAGGTTGTCTTTGTCAATTTCGCGGATGGAGATTTCCATGATCACCAATATCCTTGATTCTTGGCAGTTCTCAACACCCACAAAAAGAACGGCGCGCCAACGAGCGCGGTGATGATTCCCACGGGAATCTCCTGCGGCGCGATCAGAATCCGCGCAAGGATATCGGAGAGGAGCAGGGCGGTCGCGCCGCCGAAGATGCTGAGAGGCAGCAAACGCCGGTAATCGGGACCAAACCAAAGCCGGATGAGATGCGGGACGATGAGTCCGATAAAGCCGATGATGCCGGAAAAAGCCACCGCCGCGGCGGTCGCCAGCGAGGAGGAAATTAATATGATCCGCTTTGAGCGCGATACATTTAATCCCAGTTGCTGTGCTTGATCGTCGCCGAATTGCAAAAGGTTGAGCGCGTGACCGCACAGGATCAAAATGCCAAGACCGATGAGGAGGTAGGGAAGCATGGCGAGGATGGCGGTCCAGTTATTTTGGGTGGCGCCGCCGAGAAGCCAGCCGAGCGCGCGGCGGACTTCGCTGGTGGAGCGAATCATCAGGAACGATGTGAGCGAGGTGGCGAACGATGAAAATGCCACGCCCGCGAGGATGAGGTTCGTGGTTGGGATAGTTTGTCCCACGCGTGCCAGTGAATAGACGATGAAGACCGTGAGCAACGCGGCGATGAACGCGGCGAGGGGGATCGCCATCAAACCCCAAAATGAATAGGGCCATTGAACCGACATGGCAATGACAGCTCCGAGCCCCGCGCCGGACGCAACACCGATGAGGAACGGGTCAGCCAGTGGATTGCGAAATAAACCCTGATACGCCGCGCCGCTACCTCCCAGCGCCGCGCCGGTGAGGGCGATGAGGATCGTACGCGGCAATCGAATCTTCCAAAGGATCGACTCGTTGATCTCCGTGCCGTTGCCGAGAATGGTTTCCCATAATTCTTTCGGTGAAATGAAAACGGAGCCGATGGCGAGGCTGAGGAGCAAGGCGAGTAGAAGAAAGAGGAAAGAGGAAAGAAGAGGGCGCATTGGAAACGTACACACGGAAACAGGTAAACAGGTAAACACATGTCTTCGTGTCTGCTTGTTTACCTGTGTACCTGCCTACTTTGATTACTCGAACAACTCCGGATGCAGCAATTTCGCCAATTGCTCCAGTCCGTCCACCAAACGGGGACCGGGGCGGCTGACGAGGCTATCGTCGAACGGATAGATTTTATCGCTCACCACCGCGGGGATGGTCTCCCAACCTGCGCGTCCTTTCACAGCTTCCGGGGTCACGCCCCACATCGAGTCGCCAAGGATGATGATGGAGGGATTCGACGCCACAACCTGCTCGATGCTGAGCTGCGGATACGGATCACTGGCAATGTCGCCGATATTGTATCCGCCGGCGCGCTCGATGAGCTGGGAACCAAACGTGCCGGGTCCGTACGTCCACGGTTTGGATGGATCGGTCGCATCGATTTCATAGAACACCGGGATGCGCGAGGAAAGCGGCGCGATCTTCTCATCCACTGCGGCAACGCGCGCTTTGAGCGAGTCAACCAATTCAACCACATCGCGTCCCGTCAGTTGACCGACAATCTCAAGATTGTCGTACATCTCTTCGAGCGATGTCGGATTTTTCAAATAGTACACGGTCAACCCCAACCCTTCGAGTTGGTTCACAAGTTCGGGCGTGTTGATCTCGGCGGCGAGCACGAGATCGGGTTCGAGCGCGAGAATGGCTTCTGCATTGTATTCGCCGAACGAACCGCCAACCGATTCGATGGATGCAGCTTCAACTGGATAATCTGAAAATTCATCGCGTCCGACCACCTGTGGACCTGCTCCAATTGCGAAAAGGATCTCCGTGTTGGACGGGGCGAGCGAAACGATACGCTGCGCCGGTTCATCGAGTGTGATTTCGCGCCCCAGTCCGTCAACCAAGGTTCGGGAGGAAACGGCTTCGGTTGCGACTGCTTGTGTGGCGACAACCTCCGAAGGAGACGAATCAACCGTCGGCGCGGGTTGAGGCGCACACGCGCCGGCGGCCATCAGTGCGATCAGTAGAGTTAGTAGTAAGGTTTTACGTAACATGGTTTCTCCTAAGTATGTTGTGTAGTAACGACTCCGCGAAGCGCCCTGCGGGTAAGTCGTCACTACTGCAAAGAATCAAAATCCCCAGCCGAAGCCGGGGAGGTTGGAGAGGCAATCCGAACTGTGCCGTCCTCCACCTCCTTCCGCGAGAGAGTGGTGAACCGACCAGAGCGGGCGACCTGACTTGTTTAGTCTGCTGGTCACCTAGTCCGATAGTCTGCCAGTCGGTTTGTATTCGACTAGAAGACCAGAGGACAAGAAGACTATTCGACTAAATTCACAGTTGCGCGACAGTGTTGGATTTTCACCAACTTCGCCGCTGGCTGATCGAGTTATGAGTTTACGAAGCGATTGTATGCTCGTTACGCGCCTTCGTCAAGAGAACAGCTGTCATGAGCATCGTTGAGATCAAAAGTGTGAAGTTGCCGTCCCTGCCAAAGAATATCAGACCAAACCACGGAAGGAGAAATGACAAGGCGAGGAGGAACCAGTCCGTTCGTGTCAGCGCGATTCCGGCAAGGGCAAACAGCGGAAGAATCGCAAAGGCAAAGTCATAATTTTGCAAATACGGGTTGACGAGCAATGCCATGCAAGTACACAGTGCGACCAGCCAGCCGCCGTCCATGCGGGGAAAATTTTTTATCAACACGAAAGTAAAACCGACCAACAACACAAGGGAAATAACGAACGCCTGATCGAACCCAAAGCCCACAAGGTTGGAAATCGTCAGCGGCAGGCTCACGCATAAATTACATTCCGAAACGCCTTTGAACGCGAACAGGGATCTCGGATAATTGACGATCCAGTTGTTGTCCGCGAGGAAGCCGAGAGCGAAAAGGATCACACCCGTCAACGCGGTGAGGTAGAACGCGCGCCGACCAAATTCATCGCGGCGAAACAGAAGATGTGCGGCTAGTGCAAGCAGGACAAACAATCCCACATGCGGCTTGAACGTGACCAGCGCCATACCAGGCGCGATCATCCACAGGGTTTTATGCCGAAGCGCATAAACCAGCATCGCCATTCCCAGAATCGTCGGGAAGACGTATTGACCCACGATCAACGCGCCGAAAACGGGAAAGAACAACGGCGCGACAATGAAGGAATACAATCGTTTGCGCGAAGCCCAGCCATCAGTGACAAGCCAGACAGAAACCATCAACATCGCGAGGTTGAGCAGGAACCAAACCCTCACCGCGACTTCGGGAGGGAGCAGCACCAGCGGCAGTGTCGCCAGTGCAAACCACGGCGGATACGGAAACGGCAGGACGAACACCCGATCGACGGAAACACCGAGATCGGCAGCGACCATTTGCTCCTGTGCGGAGCGGTCATACAAAGGGATGCCGCGCAAGATTCCCTGATCCGCGCGATAGAGAACTTGAAAATCATGGAACGGATCCAACGGCATGGGGATAAACCATGCGATTGCCAGAATCGCTGCGAGCAGGAAAAAAACAACCAGAAAAATGAGAAGAGCGCGTTTCATAGGGTTCGATTTTGTTTTGCCTGTCCCTGAATTAAACCCCGAAATCGAATCCAGTGGAATGGGAAAAGGAGGAACCAATATAAGAATCCCGGCAGTCCGCGCGGGGAGAAAAAGAGAGTCGTAGAGTGATCCGCTTGCTTGTGTTCAATCCAGAGGTTGCCGAAAATATTGTGGCGATTCTGCATCCCCTCTTCCGCAGAGATGGGAGAATTCATGTGCAGAATAAAACATCCCTCATGCTTGAGCGATTTGAATCCCGGAACGCCGTCCTCCCACACCCGCTCGATATAACTCGGATGCGTCTTCTCCAACGCGTTTTCTATCGCGGTGTCAAAGTCAACCAATTTGACTTCAGGGAATACCGTCAGCGCTTCGGGATGGTTGACAATGCTATCTGCCGACAATCCTTCGATCAGCGCGTGCGCGATGGGATACGGGACCGGAGTCATCAAGTCCACGCCGAACGCCATGAACCAGACCGGCAGGAATGGGACAATGATCATCCGGCGGTTCAATTGGCGCGCCCTGGCATATCGCAACATCAAGTCTTTATAGGTTGCGATCTCGGGTC
>DAOTZF010000072.1:0-1577 GCA_034434415.1 Anaerolineales bacterium
GGCCGAAGTACAAATCCACGGCGTGGGCGTTGATCCTGCTGGCGCAACTCGGCGCGTCGGTGAAGGAGGATAAACGGATCAGGTTGGCTTGCAAGTATTATCTCGATCATGCCCTTAGCCCCGGTGGACAACTCTCCGCGATGACCAATAACTCTCCCTCCGGGACAGCCGATTGCCTGCAAGGTAACATGCTCTGGTCATTGATGGAATTGGGCTACGAAGATTCGCGCATGGATGTGGCATACGAATGGATGGCGCGCACGCTCACAGGCGAGGGAGTCGCTCCGATAAAGGACAAGAACGCGCCGGTCCATTATTTTGCGGGCAAGTGCGGACCCACCTTTGCATGCGGGGCGAACAACAAACTTCCATGCGCGTGGGGCGGGGTCAAAGTTTTACTGGCGCTGAGCAAACTTCCCGTCGAAGAAAGAAACGAGTTGATCGAACGGGCGATCCGTCACGGTGTGGAATTCTTTTTCAACGTGGATCCGTCCACAGCGAATTATCCGAACGGTTGGGCTGAAAAACCGAGCGGTAATTGGTGGAAGTTCGGCTTCCCCGTCTTTTACGTCGCCGACATTTTGCAGATCGCGGAAGCATTGGTTGCTTTGGGATTCGGCACCGACAAACGCCTGAAAAACACGATGGAACTCATCCGCTCGAAGCAGGATGAGCAGGGACGCTGGATGCTCGAATACAATTACGATGGGAAGACGTGGATGCGGTTCGGGAAGATGAAACAGCCGAATGAATGGGTCACATTGAGGGCATTGAAAGTCTTGAAAGCAGTTGGGTGAACTATAATCGGAACATGCCTCAGTTCCTCTACTACCTCAAACCCGCCCGCCTCGGCATGTTGACCGAGTCCACGCCCGAAGAGGACGCAACCGTTTCGCGTCATTTTGCATACTTAAAAGAACTGACCGAAAAAGGTGTGATGATCCTGATGGGACGAACTCAGAACAACGATGAGTCCACCTTTGGCATCGCCATCTTCGAAGCCGAAGATGAGGCATCCGCTCGTGCGATCATGGAAAACGACCCCGCCGTCGCGGGAGGTGTGATGACCGCAACGCTGTATCCATACCAAATCGCGTTGATGAGGAAGTAAATCCACCATCGGGGGGAGATGACCTTTACAAAACGGTCTTATAATTTCCTTCATCATTTCATCGTGGAGATTATATGAAACCCACATTCCGTCAAAAATTCCGATACTGGTTCGATAACCTGATGTCGCGCGGCACACCCGCGATGATCGGCATGTTGTTCGTGCTGTCGCTGGCGATCGTGTTCATCGCGGGCGCGATCATCTCAGCGGCAGGATTCGTGCAGGAGGGCGAAACAGGGCGAATCCCGTTCGGCGAAGCCGCATGGGAAAGCCTGATGCGCACGCTCGACTCAGGCACGATGGGCGGCGATACCGGTGCAGGGTACCGTTTCGTGATGCTGCTCGTCACCTTAGGCGGCATTTTCATCGTCAGCGCGTTGATCGGCGTGTTGAACAACGCCATTGAAACGCAGATGGAACGCCTGCGGAAGGGACGCTCACAGGTACTCGAATCAAATCACACGCT
>DAOTZF010000073.1:0-24891 GCA_034434415.1 Anaerolineales bacterium
CAGCGGCTAATTCATACGTGTCAATGACTTCGTTGTAATTTAGAATCCCCGCCTGCTTTTGGATGAACCCCAAATCGAAGCGGATGTTGTGCCCGACGACGGGCGCATCGCCGACGAACGCTTCCAACTCGTGGATAACGTCATGCAACTTCGGCGCGTTGCGCGTCTCCGCGTCGCTGATACCTGTCAGCCCGGTGATGAATTCTGGAATGTGCCTGCCGGGGTTGATGACCGACGTCCACTCGTCTTCGACACGATGACCTTTGAATTTGACCGCTCCAATTTCGATGATCGCATCGCGCTCGTCGCTGAGTCCGGTCGTTTCGATGTCTATGGATACGATTGATTGCATAATAGAACAAGTGTACCATTAATTCTTTTGCCCTCACCCTAACCCTCTCCCGAAGGGAGAGGGGACTCAATCAACTGATACACAAACCGATCTCCGAACTGCGCCACCTGCTCGTAATTTTCACCGAGATATGCAACGCCGTCTTTCACAATCTCGGAACGTCTTTGCAGTGGCTCATACAAGTTATCCGTCAACGATTTCCTTCCGCGTGTGTCAATGATCAACACTGGTTTGTTTGCCAGAATATCATTGAAATATTCCTCGAACATCGGGCGCCGTCCCAGTAATTGAAGAGGATACTGATACACATACCGGGTTGGCGCTTCTCGTCGAGTCAGGAAATTGATGGCGCTCTCCGCGCCAATGATGAGGACTGTATTGTCCTCATCCGTGTTTGCCTGCACATATTCGATGACAGGTGCGTACTCGTTGAATCCCATCACTGCGATATATGATGGATAATTTCCGACTTGATTAATTTGTAAAAACAAGGTTACAGCAAGAAGAAGAACTGGGATGAATGCTCCCGCCTTTGGAAAATTTTCCCCAAGCAACTTCGGTATTGTAAAAGCCATCGAGCCGATGAGCACTGCTGCAATGGGAAGCAATGTGAGGTAGTAGTGGATGATCGACCGCCCCGATGTTGTAATCAACAAAATTTCGATTGGCAAGCCAATGAATGCCAGCCATACCAGCGGATTCGATTCCGCTTTCCTGAATTTCCAAAGGTATGCAAGAGCCGCGAGCCATGACATAACAAGAAGGTAAAGAATGCCTCCGTTTGCCAGCAACAGGAATCCTTTTGTGAACACAGGGATGAGACCTCGAATCCCTTCATGTTTGTTGATGTAAACGAAATTGTAGAGATATGCCTGCTCCCAAAAATCCGTCAGCGCGTTCTGGCTGGTAAAGTAAGCGGCGATGACAATAGTCGGCAGGAGGAACCCGGCGAGAAAAGAGAGCCCGTCCCGCCATGGAAATTTCCGCTGGCGGAGTCGCGTGAAGGCGAGAATTAAGGCAAACGCGATCCACACGCCGATGGTGGTCTGTTTGAAGTTGAAGGCGAGTCCCGCCGTGAGACCCAGCCAAAAGATGGCGCGAAGCGGGTAGTCCCTCCGATGCGCCTGCACAAATAGGAGAATGCCGAGCATTTGAAAAACGAGTGCGTATTCCTCTGTGACATTCCCCTGTTCGAGCAGCGCGACCAACCTTGAAATCAAAATAACTGTCCCTGATACTGCAGCAAGAATGCCGAATTCATCGGACAATAGTTTGTAAACGATGAAGATGGTGAGGAACAAAAAGACGAATTGGAGAATCCAAACACCCCACATGGAATCGGGCGTGAGTGTTAGACCCAGCGCGTCTACGAAATAGATGAGCGGAGGTTTGTGATCCCACACGTCTATGTACGGAATATCGCCGTTGAGCCATCTCCAGCCGACATACAGGAACACGCCCGAATCGCGCGAGGGGAGCGACATGTTGTTCGGATTGCTGGGGTACAGCGCGATCAGAGCGCCTGTAAACGAGACCAAAATCGCGGCGAATTTTTTTATCCCCCCGTCCTTCGAGCTGACTTTCAAGACTCGCGTCATTGCTCAAGGATGGATTTGATCTTGTCGAGAACGTGCGCAGGCATCTTTACTTGTTTTGCTTTTTGACGCATGAAGTCTTTGAGCTGTTTCAATTTCAGCGCGGTGAGCGGCGTGCCCTCGGAATTGATCTCGGTTTGCTCATTGGTAAAAACCAGCGCGGCGTTCACTTCAGGGATTTCGGTCTCCTCGAATTCTTCTGCCAATAACTTCGTAATGGCACCTATTTCATTTTCTGCTTCAAGGTCGGGGCGCCCGATTCCCTCCTGCCCGAAGATACTCATGTACATCTGCAGGAATCCGCCGCCGCTGACGCGCCAGCGGTTTTTTTCGTATGACACGACTCCGCGCTGGCGATACGGAAGCAAAACCCAAATTCCGGCGGGCCCGACAAGTAAGTGGGACGCCGGAGTTGAATAGTGATACATGATGAATTCGCCGGGTAAGCCCTTGAGACCGGCATCGAGTTGTTCATCGGGGCGCGGGCTTCGACCCCAACGGTTACCCATGTATAAACCCACCTGCGTGAGAATGAACCCAACTACGAGGGCGAGCAGGGAATACGTGACTCGTTGGGGGTCGGTGGGGTCGGATATTGAAAAGTACATGCCGAATCCCAGAATCAAGAGGGCACCAGCAGTCGTCCATTGACCGATGCGGCTGTTCCGTTTGATGAGTTTGTCGTTTTTGATGATTTTCATTATGTGTTTCTACTTCTTTAAACTTTCTTCGATCGCGGACTTCATCGCATCCAACACCTTCGATTCGGCGGCTTCCTTCGCCACGCGAATCGCATTTTTCATGGCGACGGCATCCGAGCGGCCGTGACCGATGAAGACCAATCCGTTCACGCCGAGCAATGGAGCCGCGCCTTCTTCGGCGGGATCCAGCATTTTGCGGACCTTTCCCATCGCCGGTCGAATCAACGCGCCGCCCAGCATCGCCAGTGGACCTCCGCCCTTGATGGATTCGCGAATCTTTTCGATGAGTAGTTTTGCCACCGCTTCGGTGGATTTGAGTAACACATTGCCGGTGAATCCGTCGGTCACTGCCACGTCCGCGTAACCGTTGAAAATTTCCTTACCTTCCACGTTGCCGATGAAATGCAGATTAGCACTTTCCAATAATGGATATGCCGCCTTGACGAGTTCGCTTCCCTTGCCCGCTTCTTCCCCGTTCGATATCAACCCCACGCGCGGGTTTTTTACACCGCGCACGCGTTCGGCATAGACGCTGCCCATAATACCAAACTGTAAAAGGTTCTCCGGTTTGCAATCGGGGTTGGCGCCGATGTCGAGGATGATGCAAAAACCATTGGCTGTTGGGAACGGCGGTGCCAGCGCGGGGCGATCCACGCCTTTGATTCTGCCGAGCCTGAACAAGGCAGTGACCATCGCCGCACCGGTGTTCCCTGCCGTGACGAACGCGTCCGCTTCGCCATTCTTAACAAGGTCGTAACCAACTGCCATTGAATTTTGCGCATCCTTATGCCGCGCCTTCATCACCAGGTCCTCCCCCTTGTCTTTCATGGTCAGCATTTCAGGCGCATGAATGACTCGAATAGGCAAACTCCCTGCGTCGTTCCCGTCAAGCAATGGTTGGATCTTCGAAGCATCGCCTGTCAATATGATCTCAACTCCGTATTCACGTGCTGCTGCCACTGCACCTTCCACATCCGGTGAGGGGTAGTTATCGCTTCCCATCGCATCCACTGCTATTCGCGTCATGTTTTTTCTCCAAAATGGATTGTTGCTTGACAAGCAAAGTAAGCCGATTATAATACGCCGTGCTCATGCGCTGGTGCTGGAATTGGCAGACAGGCATGGTTGAGGGCCATGTGTCGCAAGACGTGGAGGTTCAAGTCCTCTCCAGCGCACCACTCAGATAAAATCCCCGATGCCTTCGGGGATTTTTATTTGGATGTGATCGCATCTCTTTTCGGAACTGTTCGTCCAGTAGTCAGCTACTGGATGAATTCAAGAGCGGCGCTTTCTCAGGGACGGCTTGGTTCAATTTCTCACGCGACGATCAAACTGCAACAGGTAACCGCACCTTCGGCTTTCGCCAATTCATCTACGAGGACGGGTTTGATCTTATATCCGCGAGACTCTAGTGTGGCCGTTGTTTTTGGAAAGGCTGTTGGGTAGATGATCGCGCCGTTGATCGGCAGGCAGTTTGCGGCATACGGCTCTGAGGGATCGATGTCGATCAATCTGTACCCTTCAAAATTTTCGACATCCACCCAATTGCGGTTAATGAGCAGGGTTTCATCGTCCACGCGGGTAACCGCGGATTTGAGATGAAGACAATCGTGCAATTCAACGCCCTTTGTTTGGTAACCGAACTTTCCAAGCAGGTGGTTCATTTGTTTTACGGCTGCCTGATCGCTTCGCGAAGACATGCCAACGAAGATTTTCTTTCCAAGAACCAGCACATCGCCTCCATCCACAGTTGCCGGAGGTTCAATTCGAAGGATTTCCCGGTAAGGGGTAAGCGCGCGGGCGATGGACTCAGTCTCAGGTTTGCGCGAATCAGCCCCGGGCCGGGTGAGAAGTGCTACTTCGGGAAGTACGACCGCAGTATCTTCGACAAAGACCGAATCGGGCAAGTCCGTTTCGGAGGGTAGTTCCAGAACAGCGCATCCAAGTTCTTTGAGTGTCTGCACGTATGTGTGATGTTGGGTTTGAGCGATATTTACATCGATGGGAGAACGGTCAATGTGCGTGAGCTCGCACTCGTTGAAGCGCGGGCTGACATCACGTGTGATCGCGATCAGCAAGCTATCTTCCCCCGGTACGGTAACGTTCGATCAATGCCTTTGTGCGCGGGTCTTTGGGTTTGCTGAACAATGCAGATGGCTTTGCATCTTCAATGATCTCGCCTTCCGCCATGACCAAGACCCGATCTGCCACTTCGCGCGCAAACCCCATCTCGTGTGTAACGACGAGCATGGTCATGCCATCTTTGGCGACTTTTTTCATCACGTTCAGCACTTCGCCGATGAGTTCCGGGTCGAGCGCAGACGTGGGTTCATCGAACAACATGACCCTGGGCTGCATGGTGAGCGCGCGGGCAATGGCAACACGTTGTTTTTGCCCACCGGAGAGTCTCATCGGGTATTCGTCTTTTTTGAATAACATACCCACGCTGTCTAGATTTTCCTCGGCGAGCTCGATGGCTTCGCCGCGATCCATGCCTTTGACGGTCACCGGTCCCTCGATGACGTTTTCGAGCACAGTCATGTGTGGGAAGAGGTTGAACTCTTGAAAAACCATACCGGTTTTCAGGCGGAGGTCATGCACAAGCTGGCGATGCTCCTTGCCGCGCCCGTGACTCTGGACGACCAGCCCATCCACTTCGATACTCCCATCGGAGGGCTCTTCCAAAAAATTGATGCATCGCAACAATGTGCTTTTCCCCGAGCCGCTCCTGCCGATCAGGCAGACCACTTCCCGGGGTTGGACATCCAATGAGATGTTCTTGAGCACATGCAGGCGCCCAAAATATTTATCGAGGTTTGACACGCGGACAATAGGCGCCATGCTAGCGATCTCCCCTGGAGAGACGCGCTTCAAGCCGCGTTTGGAAGAAGGTAAGGATGAGTGTCATCACCCAATAAAATACCGCCGCCATCAGCAAGGCTTCGAGGTTGTTGAATTGTGCCCGCCCTACGCGTGTGGCGCGCCACATCACCTCATGGACGAATCCTGTCGCGGCGACAAGTGCGGAGTCTTTCGTCATTGAAATGAAATCGTTTCCCATCGGCGGGATGGCGAATCGCAATGCCTGCGGCAGGATGATCCGTTGCATGGTTTGAAGCGGCGTCATGCCGATCGCAGCGGCGGCCTCACGTTGCCCTTTGCCGACAGAGGAGAGCGCAGCACGGAAGGTCTCGCTCATGTACGCGCCGTAGTTCAGCCCAAGTGCAAGGACGCCGGCAAAAATTCCGCTGAGGATGATTCCCAATTGGGGTAGCGCAAGGAAAAAGAAAAATATTTGCAAATAGAGCGGTGTTCCGCGTATCAGGGAGACGTAAAACGTGCTGATGGCAAAGATCGGAGGGAAGGTGGAAAGTCTTCCCAATGCCGCCAGCAGCGCCAGCACCATCGCCAGCGAGATCGAAAGAATCGAAACGAGCAGTGTCTCGCCCAAACCTGCACCGATGAAGGCGAAATTTTTCCGCATGAATTCGGTGTCGAGTTGGATGGTTTCGAAACCGAGGACTGTGTTCCCGCTAAAAAGGAATACAAGCACGAGGAGCAGGACTCCCCATGTTGCCCCGACGCCCATGCGGAACTGCTGCTGTTTTCGTTGCTGTGCTTCAACGAGCAGGTCAGCTTGTGATTTTGCTGGTGGTGTGTTAGTTTCCATCCGGCTACCCGCTCGAATAATACATTAGGGGATGATTACGAAAGTTAATTGACATGAACCTGACATCTGAAAAAGAAAGGGAAGCGGCATCAACGCCGCTTCCCTTTCAGATCGGATGGTTTGTTAAGGGACGAGCCCTTGTGTCAAATCGACATCGAACCATTTTAGGGAAAGTTCCGAAAGTCTGCCATCGTTGTGCATGGCTGTGAAGAGTTTGTCTACTTCAGCGCGTAACGTGTCGGTGGGCAGTGTGGAAGACTTGTCAAATGCTGCCGCCAATACTTCATTGAACACTGGATCGCCCAGCTGTCGAACAGGCATCCCAGCCGCTATGTTTGCATCCACAACCGGTTGTGCGGTCGAATATGCTACGAAATCCTCACGGCCCGAAGCGATTGCTTGGGCGCACTCCTGATCTGTCTCAAGAGGAACCACAGTGATTCCGGTAGGCGCAGGGGAGTAGATGACTATGCCGGGTCCCAAGTCGCCGCCGTTGAGCCAAGTTTCATAGGTTGTGGCTGTGCCAGCGCAGATAGCCTGACCATTGAGGTCAGCCAGAGATGAATAATCCAGATCGGCTCGAACAGCGACAACAGCAGGCGTCCCATAATACGGAACGCTGAAATCGAGCACTTCTTGGCGCTCGGGCAGAATGGTCATAGAGCCAACGCTCACATCCCACTTGTCCGCCCAACTACCAGCAGTGATAACATTCCACGATGGTGTGGCGAAGCAGGTTTCCACACCGAGTGCGTCGCCGATGGCGATGGCGACATCCACATCAAAGCCCTGCATCTCAGCGATGGTCAATGCGTCTGATGGGCACTTCGTTTCGTCGGGGCGCGAGCCTTCGGCGTTGAGGAAGGACGCCGGTTCGTAGTTCGGGTCTGTCGAAACGAGGATGTAGCCGCGCGCCTGAATTGCGCCCAGCAAATCATCCGCTTGCGTGCCGCCTCCGCCGCCGCAGGCGGTAAGCGCGAGCGCGGCGACAATTCCAACGACGAGCACTTTGTAAAGGTTCTTCATGTTCTCCTCCGAGAGAATTAAGATATAGGAGAGATGATCCGCTCATCTCGTTCACTCAAGGATAGACCATTTTTTACAATTCGGCAAGTGGTACGGGGCACCGTTTTCAAATGGTACAATTGAGTCACCGCCTATCGGAGGAGCATATGCCTGCGACCTTTCCAAGTAAAGAGTGGCTCAAGGGTTTGGAGGAGAAACTTAACTCCGATAACCACTATCGCGAAATAGCCAAAAACTGGGAAGGTGACCTGTTTTTCATGATCGAGCCGGAGGGAAACCTAAAGGAAAGGCTCACGGTCTACCTGGATTTGTGGCATGGCGCGTGCCGTGGGGCGGATTACAACCCCTCACCCGATAAATACCCGAAGCCCGCGTTCATTCTCACGGCGAACTACCATACTATTACAGCCATCCTCTCCGGTGCACTCAACCCAATGACCGCCATGATGACTTCGAAGCTCAAGGTCAACGGGAGTTTGGGCTATTTGATGCGTAACGTGTCAACAGTTTTGGATTTCGTTCGCGTGGTGCAGGAAGCGACTTCGGAGATCTTGTAGCACCATCGTCCACAGATTCGGTCAAACGGGTCGTCCCGTCCACGGACCGACGCCTTCAATTCGGTTCACGCGGATATGTGTGATATAACCTGGCGGGGGATTATCCATGGGTGGAAACTTTACTCCGGGTCCGATATACACCTCAGCCAGTTTTTGCAGGAGTTCTGCGGCTCCACCTTCACTGATATACGCTTCCCCGTAGAGGACGGCATATTCAGTGAGATTCATATTGCTTTTAGTATTTGCCTGCAGGGAAACTGCAACCCGTGCATCGCGCAATATGTTCTTCACCTTTTGATTTTTGGGCAAATGCGCGGCAACCAGTTCGTCGCCTTCGATTCCGAGCCACACCAGTGTAATCTGAGGACTGCCATCGGGATTCAAAGTGACCAGGTGTGCAGGGCATCCGGATTGGATCAAAGTTTTGATTTCTGCGGGTATTTTCATCGATTTTCTCCTTTGATTGAGTTTACCAGCCTGCTTCACAGTATATTGCCTTAGGCATACTTTAAATAGATTTGAGTCCCTTGCTGATGCTACCTTCAAGTTTTTCGTAAGGCTCGCATCCGACCGAGAGACGGATCATCCCCTCCGCCGGATATTTTTCCCTGCCGAACACCGTCGAAATGTGAAGCAGGATACTGCCTGCGTCTCCAAGCGTGAGTACATATGGCACATCATTGTGAATGGCATCCACGAAGGCTTCGCAAGCCGGGCGCCCTCCCTTGAGTTCGAACGTGACCATCGCGCCGAATCCCTTATCGCCGAACAGGTCAACTGCCTGTTCGTACGTTGGATGGGAGGGGAGACCTGGATACAGAACGTTGGACACATGCTCATTCTGGCGGAGGAATGTTGCGATACGCATGGCGTTCTCGCAGTGTTTTTGAAAACGCATTTCAAAGGTTATTAACTGTGTCCCGAGGCGATAGGCATCATCCGGACTTAGGATACAACCGGTGAGTTTGCGGTACTTTAAGGCTTGTTTCTTCAATGCCTCATCATTCCCGCTCACAACTCCAGCGGTCAAATTGCCATGTCCCGCCAAGTATTTTGTGGCACTGTGAACGACAAGATCGGCTCCGTCTTGGAGGGGACGCCATAAGGAGGGCGTACCAAACGTATTGTCCACGATGACGCGCACCCCGCGTTCCTTTGCCAGTTTGATGACCTCCCGCGCGTCGGGCACGATAAGCAGGGGATTCGAGATCGATTCAAAAAACAATAAATCTGGCTTGACCCGTTCCAATATCTCAATGAATTCGTTCAAATTAAAGGAGTCTGCCTGGGGTGTAAATCGTTCAACCTGAATCCCTCGTGTTTTTCGAAGGATTTCATCAATGTAAATATTGGTACCCCCATAGATTTCGCTGAAGAACAGCCATGTGCCTGTCTGGAGACCTTTCTGGAATGCGGAAAGGGCTGTATCTATCGCTGACATACCCGAAGAGGTGAGCATGGACCAATGACTGCCCTCCAGATCGCTAAGCGCCTCCTCTGTGGCTCGGACGGTTGGGTTCCCATAACGCGTATAAATGGAATGTGGAGAACTCTGGGGGAACTGCCCCTCATCGATGAATGCCTGTTCTGCATCGGAGAGCGAATTAAATGGAAAGCCGACATCCCGATAGATCGGGGTTCTATGGCTGGAAGCATTGATTTGTTTCATCTGCAGGAATCCTTTCAGTGCCGTGCCGGCAAGGTGTGCTGATCGATGTAATTATAGTCAATTGCCCAAAACGATGAGGAGATTGAATTTGATTTTTGTTAGAGCAGCTTTGGAAAACTCCATCTCTGATTGCCATCTGCAGTACAATCCGAGCACTTCTTGGAGAGAAATATGAAACTTGTCACTGTCTCACAAATGCGCGCCATCGAAAAAGAGGCCGATGCAAACGGCTTGTCCTATAGCCAGATGATGCAAAACGCCGGGCAGGAATTGGCGGAAGTAATTGCCGACTTGTTCGTTGAGGATGAACAATTGGAGGTGATCGGCTTGGTGGGTCCCGGCAATAACGGTGGGGATACACTTGTCGCGTTGACTGCGCTCGCAGACGAAGGCTGGAAGGCGCGCGCGTATCTCGTGAAACGAAAGAAGGACGATCTCGCCAAGAATTTTGTAGAAAAGGGCGGAGAAATTTTCAGCGGAAACGATGTATTCGATCAACTCGCCGAATCTCTTGAAACTGCGGATGTTTTGCTCGACGGCGTTCTTGGTACGGGAATTAAACTGCCGTTGAAAAACGAGGTGGCTGAACTTCTAAGCGAAGTCAATGACGTGCTGGATAGCCTCGATGAATCTCCGCTTGTGGTCGCGGTGGATTGTCCCTCCGGTGTGGACTGCGATTCGGGCGAAGCAGCGGATGAATCCATCCATGCAGATCTTACAGTCACGATGGCAGCGGTCAAGCAGGGATTGTTGACACTTCCCGCGTTCGAGTATGTCGGTGATCTCAAAGTCGTGGACATTGGATTGCCCCCTGATTTATCCGCTCTCAAGAATTTGCAAACTGAAGTGGCGGATGAGGATTCGGTATCCGCGCTTTTACCTGAGCGCGCCCTCGATTCGCACAAAGGGACGTTTGGCACCGCCCTCATCGCGGCGGGGTCCGTCAATTACACAGGAGCAGCCGTCCTTGCGGGAGAAGCGGCGTATCGTGCCGGCGCGGGACTGGTTCAACTGGCGGTACCTGCATCCATACACGCGGCGGTCGCGGGTCAAATTCCCGAAGCGACATGGATTCTACTTCCGAGTTCAACGGGTGTCATCGCTTCGAGCGCGGCGGATGTTCTTTTTATGAATCTCGAACGCGCAACAGCCATGTTGATCGGACCCGGTTTTGGGACGGAAAGCACCACGAAAGAATTCCTTGAAAACCTTTTGACCGGGAAAGTTGCCCCGAAAAAATCAACGATGCGTATCGGGTTTGTGCACGATGAGAACGAATCGAAGGAAGATGAAACAAACGTTTTGCCGCCCATGGTGGTCGATGCGGATGGATTGCGTTTGCTCGCACAGATCAAAGATTGGCACACCAAGTTGCCCTCGCCTGCAATTTTGACGCCGCATCCGGGAGAAATGTCGGCATTGACCGGCTTAACGAAAGAAGAAATTCAAGAAGACAGACAGTCAATCGCAAATCGTTTTGCAAAGGATTGGGGGCATATTGTCGTATTGAAAGGCGCGTTCACGGTGGTCGCTTCACCCGATGGGCGCGTGACCGTCATCCCCGTTGCTTCACCCGCCCTTGCCCGCGCAGGGACCGGTGATGTTCTTGCCGGTATCATCGTTGGTTTGCGGGCGCAAGGGCTCGACGCGTTCGAAGCGGCGGTCGCGGGCGCATGGATTCACGCGCAAGCCGGGCTGTACGCGGCAGACGACCTCGGCACTACAGCCTCGGTCATGGCGGGTGATGTGCTGAACTCTGTTTCAGATGTGCTGAGCGATCTGGAATAATTTCCCCGTAAAAAAACTGTCGGGTCACGAGATCTCGTGACCCGACAGTTTATATTTTCTACTCGCTACTCATAAACGCTTCGAGATTCTCTTTGCTAATCCGGTACGCCTTGCCGACCTTCTTGGCTTTCAGGCTTTTATCCTTGATCGCCTCGAGGATATCCGCTTCGGTGACTTTCATAAATTGTGCGGCTTCGGCAGGCGTCATAATATCCGGCATTTTTGCGCCGCTGGCGGCTCCGCCGGGTGCGGCGTTCTGGAAACCTCCCTGCAAGGCTTGTCCCATCAAGTTACCGATGCCCATGCCTGCGCCGATTCCCGCAGTGAGACCCGCTCCGCCGCCTTCATTTTGTGCGGCATCGCGCATCGCGTCTGCGGCTTGCAATTGAGTGTAGGTCGCCATGTCGAGCATGCCCATATCGCGCAACTCCTGTGCCGACTTGCTGGAGGGTTTGAGATTACCCACGTAGAAACTCTTGAGCGAGAGGCCCAAGGCTTCAAAATCATCTTGCGCCTTCGCCCGGACCCCTGCACCGATTTCCTCGGTCAGGCCGATCAGATCCACAACGCTCTTTGCTGCAGTGGTTTCACCAAGTACATCCTGTAACTTGGAGAGCAGAACTGTCTTCAATCGTTCTTCGATATCTGTTGTGCGGTACGCGCCTTGCGCGCCGACAACCTGCGTGACGAACTGTTGCGGGTCTTTCACCTGGAACGAGTATGTTCCAAAGCCCTGCAACAACGCGACACCGAGTCCCATGCCGGGGTTACGCACGATGATCGGTTGCGGTGTGCCCCATTTCTCGTTGGCGAACTCCTTCAACGAGACGAAATACACTTCCGCGGGGAACGGCGTGCGGTCATTGAATGCCTTACCGATCCAGTCGATAAGTTTCGGAATGTTTGCGGTTGCAATCGTGTGACGACCTGCTCTGAACACATCCAGCGCGTTGCCATCGCGGAAGAACACTGCCGCTTGCGATTCGCGCACGATCACCTGCGAGCCGATGCGATAATCACCGATACCCGTCTCTGGGAAGCGGTGTACGATCTCGTCCTTCATCTCGCTGGGGTATTCGATAACGTCAAAAATTCTAGCCATGAGTTTCTCCTTTAGAAGAGCGTTGTTTTGATTATAGTCCAATTTGTGTACGTCGAAAGACCCGAAAAGTCTCAATCTTTCATCTGTTTCCCTGTACCTTTATCGCGTACCATCAAGATCTCCGCCATGATGCTGACCGCGATCTCTTCCGGCGTTTCCGCGTTCAGTTCGATACCCATCGGCGAATGGACTTGCGCGAGCTTTTCCTCAGGCACGCCTTTTTCTTTCAACGCTTTGGCAGTGATCAGCCACCGTCGTTTGGAGCCGATGACCCCGATGTATGACGCGTCCGATTCGAGCAGCGGAGGCAGCCCCGCCGCATCGACTCCGGACCCGCGGCTGGTTACCACTAGGAAAGTTTGGCGCGTCAGGTTGACTTGATTCACCAATTCCGCCATGGGGACCGGGTAATACGCATCCGCGCCCGGCACAGCCACAGGGTTGCAAAATTCCTCACGGTCATCGCTGACCGCGACTCGGAACCCGAGCCACTTCGCCAAATGCACAACGGCTTTGCCCACATGCCCGCCGCCAATGACGATGACGGTCGCAGGAGGAAGAATCGGTTCCACAAATACCTCCACAGTTCCGCCGCACACGCCGGGATCGCCGCGTGATGGTTCTGCCATGGTGTACGATAAATTTTTCGCTTCGCCGGTCTTTAACGATTCCAACGCGGCGTTGATGACGCGGCTTTCCAACTCGCCGCCGCCCACTGTGCCGATGAATTTTCCATCGGGGTATACGAGCATCTTGCTTCCCACGTGCCGCGGCGTAGAGCCTTCACTCTTGATCACCGTACACAGCGTGGCAGATTCGTTTTTCTTTTCGAGTTCAGAAAGGGCTTGGTAAATGGTAGGCGTCATCCAAAAAAACTCCGAAGGATTGCCAACACCAAAGGGGTGTCATAGGCATTGAGTAAACTATGTCATTTCTACGAGACACGGGTTAGGTTGTACCGCAAGTCTACAATTCTTTCATCTCTTCGGAAGTATTGCTACTGCGTGTTTGAAATCTCATCAACTCTCCAACAGCCCCAGTACAACAGGGAGCAATTGTTTCTTTCTAGAAACCACGCCTTGCGCGTCGCGAGTGCCATCCGGAAGAGGCGGATAGGGAAGGTCGTCGAGAATCGGCGGTGCTTTGGAGGAAGTGATGAGTCGGCTGGAGCCGCGCACGATATCGGTGATGAGGAGCATGGCGAAGTCCAGCCCGCGTTTGTCCCTCAACGCATCCAGCGCTTTGGTGAGCGGAGCGAGATGTTCGGAGAGTTGCAGAAGATCGGTCACTTCGGCTTGGGCGATGGCGAGTTTGAATCCGCCCGCTTCGTATTGTTTGATGTCTGTGTTGACAATTTCGTTCGGGTCGCGGTTCGAGAGTCCGGCGCCCGCAGAGAGCAATGCCTTGCCGAAGGATTCGACCGTCTCTCCTTTGAGCGGACTCCCACCCACGAAAGCCCAACGCGATAGCCTCTCGGCGGCATCTTTATCCCTCTTTGTCGTCGTGGGGGAGGTCAGGATGAGTGTATCCGATAAAAGCCCCGCGAGAAGCGCACCCGCAAGACTGGGCGGCATGGAGAGTCCGGCTTCGGCTGTCATTTCCGAGACGAGAGTCGAAGTGGAGCCGACGATATCCACGGTGAATCGAATTGGCGTGTGCGTGTGCGGGTTGCCAAGGCGATGATGATCCAGAATCTCGAGCAACTCTGCTTCCTCGAGCGCGGCGATCGCCTGGCGCGGTTCGTTGTGATCTACCATGATAATTTTCAAGCGCGGCGGATTGAGCAGGTCGCGTTGACGTGCAACGCCGAGATATAAACCATTCTCGTCAACGACCCAATAATCGTCGTCTTCATCGCGCAAGATGCGATTGAGAAAATCGCGAATGTGTCCATTGACTGGATACTTTGCTACATTAGTATCCGCCGCGTCTTTGCACGGGGCAGACATCATTTCGCGGACAGTGGTGTCGCCCGGGCGCGGACCGAGCGTTTGTGTGAAATACTTGAAAAGGCTCAAACCTGTGATCAACCCGTTTGGCTTGCCGTCAATGTCAACGACAGGCGCGACTCCCCCGGTTTTGCTGGCGAGTGTCCACGCGGCGCCAAGCTGCGCGTCCGGGCGAATCGTGTCGAACCGCTGCATCACAGACTCGAAGCGCGGCGACGCGTCGGTGAGCAATAACGGTGCATCGAGTTTCAGTTGTTTGAGCAGCCATGCAGATTGAGGGTTCAATGCGCCCGCGCGTGCCCCAACTGCTTCGATTCCATCGCGTTCACGCAAGAGCCAGGCATAACCCATTGCTGAAGCGATGGAGTCTGTATCCGGGTTGACGTGGCCGATAACGTAGATTTTGTCTGGCATGTTTTTATTGTACTTGCATTATCGCGAATTTGCTTTGATCGCCCGCCACACTCGCTCGGGCGTGGTGGGAATTTCATCCACGTTGACTCCGATGGCATCGAGGATGGCGTTGCCAACTGCGGGTGCGACTCCATCCATTGGGATTTCAGCCACGGCTTTGACTCCAAATGGATGACTTGGCTCAAATGTTTCCACAAATATCGTTTCGAGGTCAGGCATCTCGTCCGCACGGAAGATGTGATAACGATCGAGGTCGCGCTCGATGGCGTTTCCCTTATCGTCGTAGCGCATCTCTTCACAGACCGCGTAGCCGAGGGCTTGAGTCATGCCGCCTTCGATCTGACCCGAGGCGGTGAGCGGATTCACGATCACGCCTGAATCGACTGCCATGATGAGCTTATCCACACTGACCGCGCCTGTTTCCGTATCCACCGTCACTTCAGCGAATTGTGCGGCGAACGGAGGCGGCGAAACCGGTGAGACATAACTTCCCACGCCCATGATCTGCTCCTGATTGTTGCGATGCAGACTGTCGAGCGCAATCTCGCTTAGTGGAATGGTTTTGCCGTTTGGCGCAACAACCATGCGGTTGGAAAGTTGCAGGTTGGAAGGTTCAACATTCAAACCTTGAACCTTGAACATGTCAACTGCTCTTGCTTTGATCCGTTCCGCCACCACATTCGCGGCTTTCACGGCCGCCGCGCCGGAGATGTATGTTGTTGAAGACGCGTATGCACCTTTGTCAAAGGGTGTGAAGTCGGTATCCGACGAGTAGCAGATCATATCTTCGAGCGGAACGCCCAACACCTCCGCCGCCATTTGTGCAAGGACAGTATCTGAGCCTGTGCCGAGATCGGTCGCGCCGACGAGCATATTGAATGAGCCATCGTCGTTCATCTTGATGGACGCACCGCCCATATCCAAATATGGAATCGCAGTCCCTTGCATGACCATCGCGATGCCAATGCCTTTGCGTTTGTGGGGCGGGATGCCGTCCCGCCGCCACGATTCGTTTCCATATTTATCATCCCACGCAATCGCGGCTCTTCCTTGTGCAACGCACGTTTCAAGCCCGACGGTTTGGATGATCTCGGGTCGCGGTTCGCGCCCCTCGTTCCATGCCGTTGAGAATGGATGATATTCGCCAGGATGTATCGTATTCTTCAAACGGAAGTCAATCGGATCAAGATTCAACGCGCGGGCGATCTTTTCCATGTGACGCTCGACGGGCCAGTAGCCCTGCGGGACACCGTAGCCGCGGAAAGCTCCGGCGGGCGGTGTGTTGGTGTAAACCACGTCTGCGTAAAATTGGATGTTCGGAGATTTTCGATATTCCCCATCCCCAACATACAATGCCATCGCTTTGTGACCGGTGTTGCCTGTGACAGTGAGCGCGTGACATCCATATGCGCCGGTGTCGGATAACGCGTACATTGCGTTGGCGGTGATCGTCCCATCTCGCTTCACGCCTGTTTTCATTTTGATCCGCATTGGGTGGCGTGACCGCGCCGCGATGAATTCCTCTTCACGTGTGTATTCGTAGAGGACGGGTCGTTTCGTGGCAATCGTTAAATGTGCTGGCACATCTTCCATCAACACTTCCTGTTTGCCGCCGAACCCGCCGCCAATGCGCGGCTTCACCACGCGGATTCGCTTCACAGGCAAATTCAACACCGGCGCGAGCATCCTCCGCACATGGAACGGAACTTGTGTGGAGGTCCGAATCACCAACCGATCATCTTCATCCCAGTATGTGATGCACACATGTGGCTCGATGCTGACCTGTTGCACCTTCGGCACTTCATATTCGGCTTCGAAGATCTCGTCCGCCTCTTTGAATCCTTTTTCCACGTCGCCGATGTCGATGCGGATGTGTGCAGCGAGATTCTTTTCGGGGTTCGAGTCCGCGAAGTTGACGTACTCAGGCTCATCGTGAATCCGAACCGCATCAGGTTTCATCGCTTCGCGCGAGTCGAGGATGGAATCCAGAATCTCATATTCCACTTCGATCAGACTCAATGCCTTCTCGGCGATCTCGGGAGTTTCGGCTGCGACGAATGCAACGCGGTCCCCAACGAATCGTACTTTGCGATCCAGCGAAAATGTATCCAGCGGACCAGGGATGGGGTCAGATTGCCCGGCAGTGGAATACACCACGCGCGGAATATCCTGCCACGTGAGCACCGCCGCAACGCCTTTCAATTCTCTGGCTTTGCTCGCGTCGATTCTCTTGATGCGCGCGTGCGCGTGCGGCGAGTGCAAGACTTTCGCGTGCAACATGCCGCGCATATCCATATCAGCGGCGAAGGCGGGTTTACCCTGCACGAGTTTTTCGGCATCCACTTTTTTCTCCGGCTTTCCGACGGTCTGCCATGTTTGAGACTCGGGTGTAACGACAACTTTCGGGCGCGTCATTACACCAGTGAGTTGCGGCGAATCGAAGCCGGAGGGCGAATCCGTTCGAGGCGCGCCGAAATCCCAGTTGACGGTATCTACTCGGAATGGCTCATCGCCGCGCATGACCGCCGCGGCTTTCAACACGGCTTGCACCGGCTTGAGATAACCCGTGCATCGGCATAACACGCCAGCGATTGCCTCGCGCACTTGTTCTTCACTTGGATTTGGATTCTTTTCGAGCAATGCCTTCGCGGCAAGGATCTGCCCCGGTGTGCAATACCCGCATTGGATTGCGCCCGATTCGACGAACGCCAGTTGAAGCGGATGCAAGCCTTCAGTCTTTTTCCACCCCTGTTCGGGATGTTCACCCAGCGCTTCGATCGTGACGACGAGATGACCCTCCGCTTGCGCGGCGAGCATGGACCCCGCGTTGACGGGTTTGCCATCCAGCAAAACCGTGTCCGCGCCGCTCAATCCCTGCTCGTCGCCAAATTTGACGCCGTAATATCCAAGCCTGCGCACAGCTGACAACAAAGTTTCCGAAGGCGCGCAATCTATTTCATGTTTGTTTGAGTTGATGGTGAGGGTGATATTCATTTTCTCCTCGCTAGTTGAAGGTCAAGGGCTTACTTAATATCAGCCGGGTGTTTGCGAAGCTGTTTTCATGCCAATAAAATGAATTATTCGTTCAAGATCTACTTTGTTTTTTCCGTTAACTATTGACGCAAATACGATATTCTCATCATGGTCATAAAATCCGACGATTTCGTGTTTTACATATCTTAACAGGAAGAAAATGAAAAATACTATCAGTCCGACCTTGTAAAAAGTGAAAATATTTATACCAATTCCTATATTGAAAACCAGATCGAGTCCGATAATAATTATTCCTACATAAAGGAAGTTACAGAAATACGAAAACCATGGTATAGCGCTTACCTTTCCGCGAAACACTTTTCCACTGAGTTGTGAATAAGGGACAGTGTAAACAACCTCCTTTAATAAAGTCTGATAGAAGGTAATTAGTCGGTCTTCATAAAACCTGTTTATCGTCTTTGAAAAGTCACCCATATCATATTCGACATGCTCAAAAACGTGCGGCTGATCGGGAAATGGGTCGGCTGCAGTAATTTCCCTAACTTCGCCATTCTTGTTTGTAATTAATTCTAGGGCTTGTGAAATTAATCCAGCATTTTTGTTTGTCTGCTTAATCGAAGTAAGAATATTTCCTTTTTTGTCAGAAAGATTTATTTGCCAACCCTTAATGAAACCCAAAGCAAAAATTACCACCCCGCCCGCGTAAAGCATTTGTGTTATTCTTAATAATATTAAGTTCTCATGAATATTGTTGTAAAAGAATATCAGGATGAAGGTAATAATTGCAAGTAAACTGAAACCAAAACCGATTTGGTTTTCGTTTACGTGATATTTGTCTGAGATTTCTCCTAACGTCATGTAATCGATTTCAAACTCGCGCTCATAGGTCAGGGACTTCACCTTAACGACAGCTCTTTCTTCGTAAAACTCTTGAGTAACTCGCAGCAAGTTTTGCAATGGGTAGAACGAAGTGATTTTTATGACATCTGTTTTCATCTGGTGAACCTTCAACCTTTGAACTGTAACTTCTTCCGAAGTTCATCAATCACAATTTTATTCCCGTTTTCATCTTTGTAGAACCACACATCCCAGCCGTTGACCGGCGCGCCGTTCATCAGGGATTTTGCCACAAAGTGAATCGAGCCGGTGACGTCGCCGCACTTGAGGTGTCCGTTGGCGAGGATTTTCGCTTTCGTTCCATTCTTTGCGAAAAAAAGAAGTTGCCCGGGGTTCAATAATCCGTTTTCGAGCAACACACCAAACGGGATTCGCGTTTGCTTGCGTTTTTCAGCCAGTATCAAGACCTCCGCCGGGGAGGACAGGACTTCATCGATGCGTTTCTGCGCGACCCTGATGTATTTCTTGTCGCGCTCGATGCCGATCCAGTTACGGCCGAGTTTCTTCGCGACCGCGCCGGTCGTACCGGAGCCGAAGAAGGGATCGAGAATCAGGTCTCCCGTATTCGAAGAAGCGAGAAGAATACGATAGAGGAGCGACTCGGGCTTTTGAGTCGAGTGGGCTTTCGTCCCGTTGTTGTGTTTGACGCGTTGTTTTCCGGTTGCCAGCGGAAGTTCCCAATGCCGCCAGTCGGAGCGCATTTGCAGCCCGCCTTCGCGGCTGTCTTCGTTCAAGGCTTTCATTGCGCGATGATTGAAGGTGTACTTTGCGCCTTTTTTCTTTTGCGCCCAGATCATTGTCTCATGCGCATTGGTGAGGCGGACGCCGCGGAAGTTCGGCATTGGGTTATTCTTGATCCAGACCACGTCGTTGAGAATCCAAAAGCCCAGGTCCTGCATGATCGCGCCGATGCGGTAGATGTTGTGATAGGTGCCGATGACCCAGATCGTGCCGGTATCTTTCAAAACCCGTTGGCAAGCGCCAAGCCACTTGCGAGTGAATTCATCGTAGGCTTTGAAATTCTCGAAATGATCCCAGCCATCGTGTACTGCGTCCACTTTTGTGAGGTTGGGGCGGTACAACTCACTGCGTAACTGCAGGTTATACGGTGGATCAGCAAAGATCACATCCACTGACTTCTCAGGTAATGACTTGAGAATCTCGATGCAATCGCCGTGGAGGATCTGGTTGAGGGGAAGAGGTTTCACGACACCGTTCCGTGCGTTACACAATCACAACATTGTCCAAATTTTCTTCGGGTTCGGGGAATTTCATGTTCAAGCTCTCGAGAGCGTCCACGAGCACCGACGAAACGACCAGATCGCGATACCACTTACGATTTGCCGGGACGATGAACCACGGCGCGTGCTCCGTGCTGGTCTTGCTTAGCACATCTTCATACGCTTTCATATACTCGGACCAATATTCTCTTTCTTTCAAATCTCCGAGCCTGAATTTCCATCGTTTGGAGGGATCATCGAGGCGGGCTTGGAATCGTTCCTTTTGCTCATCCATATCAATATGCAGATAAAACTTGAGGATGGTCGTGCCATTTTCGGCGAGCAATCGCTCGAACTCGTTGATCTGGTCGAAGCGTTTCTTCCATACTGCCGCTGGAGCAAGATCATGGACGCGCACAACCAACACATCCTCATAATGACTGCGGTTGAAGATGACGATCTCGCCATTCCCCGGCGTTTGTTTGTGGATGCGCCATAAATAATCGCGTTCCCTTTCCTCTTCCGTTGGGACCTTGAAACTCGCCACGCGGACTCCCTGCGGATTGACACCGTCGAAGACGCGGCGAATCACTCCGTCCTTGCCGCCGGTGTCCATCGCCTGAAGCACAACCAGCACCTTGTGTTTTTGTTCGGCGAACAACAACTCCTGCAATTCTTCGAGTTTGTTGTTCAACTTCTCTACTTCGGCAAGACCTTCCTTCTTGCCGCCGTCGAATTCACCCGTGTCGTTTGGGTCCCACTCGGCGAGGCGTACTTTCGAGCGGGGTTTCACTTGATATCGTTTCATGGCATTTTCCTTTGTCCGTCGATGCTTTGATTCATGAAGTTGGTTGCCCAATGGCGACCGGTTCCAGTAACGGTATCCCCGTGCGAACGCCCTGAAGGATTGGATGAGGAGGATGGAACTCGCACAGAATCAAGCGCATGAGGGATCGAGGTTGTACTGTATCGGTGAATTATACCTTCGGCGGATTCTAAAAGGAAAGAGTGATTTGGCGCGCGAAGGCTCAAGATGCGAATCGCCCCCTTTGGTTGAGTCGGTTGTCGGCTGGGAAATGATGCGGGATCGAATCAGCTGTTGCGGAGGCTGAGGTAGACCGTTGAACTGCGCGCGCTGTATCCCGCCCAGACGACCTTATCGTCCACGCGAAATTCGTCCAGCATGACGGAGCGGCCATACTCGCCGTTCTGTTCCACATAACTGCTCTTGCCCGATGGGATGCTAACGACGGCGACTTCGCCATCCGCCGTGCTGCCGGTGCGCATGAAGTTCTCGACGACGCGCAATAGGATAGTTCGTTCGACTGAATACATGGGTTCTTCCTTTAATTTGCCCGCGGAGTTAATGACCGATGCAGATCGGTTTCTGCCTGCTCTGCCGTGATGGACAAGCTGAAACACCACTCGGCAATGAGAATCTTGCGAATGCTTTTGATCAACGCCTGGTCGTGATCGCTCCAGGCGCGGCCCTGACGGAACGCGGTGAGGTCGCGCAGAACCTTGCACCACGAACTTGCACTGCCCTCCTTCAACCGGGTATGCAACTGCTCGTTACGCTGGCGGTAATCATCGGGCAGAGCCTCCGCGGGTTCCGAGAGGGTGGTGATGATCTTGCGAAACTCGGCGGCTTTGCTCGGCGTACGCAGGCGGCTCTTGATGTTCTTATCCACCGGCACCCAAATGGTCAGGTCGGATGCCTGCACAACGTAATACGTGGTTTGCGTATCGTTCATCGTTCGTTCTTCGATTCCCAATACCTGCCCAAGGCCGTGCACACAATGCACGACCCATTCGCCTGTTCCGTATTCCATGTTGATTCTCCTTGAGCTTGTTGCAGGGAAGAAAAAACACCGGCCTTGCAAAAGGACCGGTGTTTGAGCCCGTCGTTTTCCTTGAGGGTGAATTCATTATATCATCGAAACGGGTATATTCCTTCCGGCTTTATGCTGGTATGGTCGCCTGACTTATGGCAACGCGGATAATTGAATTGTGTGCTCGACTCTGACCGGCGTATGCCAGTATTGTAGAACCTGCTCATCCCGGTGCAACTCGAACGTACCGTCTGAGACCTCGATCTTGCAGCCGTGCGGATATTGAAGGTTCGGCACGAAGAGGCGAGTTGGCTCGGTAACATCCGAGTCGTGGCGGAACGTGAAGTTGAAAATTTTCCTGTGGATATCGAACGAGAGATTCAACGGTTCGCCCGCCGTGGCGAGCGGATACGGCCTCAGGATGGCTTGCAGCGCCCGTCCACCGGAGTCGATGTCATTTGGGTTGCTCTGCTGGTCGCGGCTGAATATGGACAGGTCTTCATCGTTCCACAGGTCGCCGCGTTCGTTGGAGTTGTCGGACGTGTAATTCCATAACGTGACGTTGAGTAAATTGGCTTCGATGGCATGGAAGATGCGGTCGTAGGCTTTGACCTGCGCCGAGAAATTGCCGGTGCGATAGGCGCGCTTGTGGTTGAGATCGTATGAGATGCCGGTCTCGCCGAGGAGGGTCGGCACATTTCCCATACGCTGTGAGGCGTGTTCGTTGAAGCGCGCGAGTTGACGCGCGAACGACTTTCGAATCGCCCATGGACCGAACACAAGCCTGCGGTTGAGTTGATCCACGTTGAACCACGGTGTGTAGAACTTCAGCGCGAGCGTGATGGGGTCGTACCAGTGCGGGGCATAGACGATATTCGCCGCGTCCTTCGAGCCCCAATCGGGACCCGGATTGCGGAAACCTTTTTCCACAAAGATGACCGTTTCAGGCTGAACTTCTCGAATCGCGCGGGCATAGCGGTTGTTGAACGGGACGTAATAATCGCGGTTGAAATCCACGGTACGGTCCTTCACCTGCGAGAAATGATTCGGCTTCAAAAGTTGCGGCTTGCCTTGCGAATCAAAATCCCACACGCCCTCCACGCGCCACACGTCGCGGTCTGCGTTTTCCCACGCGAGCAAACGATTCGGGTTGACGATTCCTTTGCCGACAGCGATCGGACCGAAGATGCCCTCTTCCCACGAATTCAATTCGAGCGGAATGCCCGCGCCCAATTGCATGGACTCGAACGGGGTCGGTATCACGCCCTTGTTGATGAGCGTGTAACGCCGGTTCAAATCGCTCGTTCCGATGTAGCCTTCAGCGGGTTCGTTCATCGAGCCAAAGCCGACTACGTTGGGCAAACCCTTCAATGTTTTGGCAACCTGAACCATGGCGTTGATGTAGTGGCGCTGTAGAAATTCCTGTGCAGGTTCGCCCTCGATGAGTATGCGCGGGGCGAAATCGTTCCCGCCGAAGAATAATGTGAACATCGTCGCCGCGGCGAGTTTGGAAGCATTGCTCGACCAGATCATGCGCGGGAGCGGATCACCGTGTAGTTGATGCACGAACGCCGCGCCGGTCTCTTGAAAGTGACGCATGTCCATGCCGACGGATTCAAACGTCCACCCCGGCGCGCCGTCGCCGCCGGAAAAACGACTCCACACGTCTTGATGCGGGTCGATGAAGAGTCGAATCCCGTGTTCGTTTGCTTTTTCCAGAATCGCACGCAGATAGTCGAGGTACTCCGAATCGTAGACGCCGGGCGCGGTGTGTTCGATTGCCTCCCACGTGACGAGGAAGCGCAGGAAGGTGAATCCCCACGATTTGAGGCGCGTGAAATGTTCGTCGGCTTCGGCGAGCGGGAAGGGACGACCGACGAAGGAGACATGGCGGTGGTCGAAAAAACCATCGCGCAAATAGGTGGCGCCGTTCGGCACCACGGGGATTTTGCTCGTTCCGCCCAAATTGACGCCGCGCAGCATGAGCGCGCGCCCGTGTTCGTCTTTGAAGTGAGGTCCGTGGATGCGCAAAGGAGTTAACCTAACCTGTGCTCAACGGCGGTTTGGTGCCCGGCGGAATGGGGGAGACGTAGTTCGACGCGGCGCGCTTCTGTTTGAACTCGGTCTTCGCTTTTTCAAGCACCGACTTGTTCTGCATGAATTCGAGCGCGCTGACCGCCATCACTTTGCCAGCGTATAACATGCCGCGTTGACCGATGCCCATCTTTCCCTGTGCTACGATCTGCCACGAGTGACCGGGCGTGCCGAGCGCCCAACATGCCGTTTGAATCTGTCCCGTTGGACAAACCCACGAAACGTCGCCCACATCTGTGGACCCGGGTTGAATCGTTTCGGACTTGAAGGGAGGCAGGATATCCTCGAACAAAACAGTATCCTTGAGCGACGCGACAGCGTCCGAGTCCAATCCGTAGAGATGGGCGCTTTCCTCCAAACTGCCGTGCGGAATCGACTTCGCTAATTCGCGCGCGAATACCTGCTCTTCCTCCGTGAATTTCGGCGCGCCGACTTCCTCCAGTTTGGATTGCAACACATCGTTGACCGTGTGATTCGGAAGCAGGTTCGACATGCCGGAAATGACTTGAATCTCCACCTCGGTACCCGTCATCAACGCCGCGCCTTTGGCAATATCCTTGACGCGTGCGAACAACGCATCCAGTTGATCGGTGCGCGGTGCACGGACGCTATACAGCGACTGCGCGAAATCAGGCACCACGTTCGGCGCAACGCCGCCGCCATTAATCGTCACGTAATGGACGCGCGCATCGGGAATCATGTGCTCGCGCAAATAGTTGACGCCCACATTCATCAACTCAACGGCATCCAACGCGCTGCGCCCGTTGAACGGGTCCATGGCGGCGTGAGCGGTCTTTCCGCGAAACGTAAAGATGACGCGATAGTTGGCAAGGAAGTTCGTGTACAACGTGTAATTGAACGTATCGGGGTGCCACGTGAGACAGACATCCGTATCGTCAAACACACCCGCATTCGCCATGAAGGCTTTGCCCGCGCCGCCCTCCTCGGCGGGACAACCGAAATATTTGATCGTGCCTTGCGCCTCGCCCGAATCGAGCGCTTGTTTGATTGCCATCACCGAGGCGAGACCG
>DAOTZF010000074.1:0-9181 GCA_034434415.1 Anaerolineales bacterium
CGTCAAATTGAAGCCGCGACTGATCATGAATCCCGGCTCGGTGGGCCAACCCCGCGACCGCGACCCGCGCTCCGCGTATGCCATCTACGACACCGAAGCAAAAACGTGGGAACCGCGCCGCGTGAAATACAATATCGAGGAAGTGCAGAAGAGAATCCGTGAGGCGAAATTGCCGGAGAAGCACGCGATTCGGCTCATGGAGGGGTGGTAAAGGAAGGCAGTTATTGGTAATTGGAGAATTAGAGAATCGGGGACTGGCAGAATGCGGAACATAAACCAAGGAGTTTCGTCTGTAGAGCGAAACTACTTTGCTCTTTCAAGGAGAAGAAACAATGAAACGCCCAATTTTGATTATCGTGTCGGTGGTGGTTGTGTTCGTTCTGGCGGGATCGGCACTGATGTCTATGTTTTCCCCGCGGATTGGAAGCACATTTAGTGTAATCAATTCTGAGCTTCCCGGTGGTTATGGCGGAGGCGGACCCGCAGAGTCTGAGTATTATGCATCCGCCCCAGTTCCGGCAAGCGATCAGGTGAAAGTGCAGATGGAAGGGATGGATTCTCCAAGCGCGCAGGTACAACAGGAGCGCATGGTCATCCAAAACGCGGACCTCGCCATCGTGGTCGCAGACCCGAAGACACGCATGAGCGAGATCGCGGCAATGGCAGAGGAGATGGGCGGATTCGTGGTTTCATCCAATTTGTACACCACCTACTACGGAGCCAACAGCGTGGAAGCGCCGGAAGCATCGATCACCATCCGTGTGCCGCAGGAGAAGCTTGATGCCGCGCTCGAAGCGATCAAGGAAGGCGCGGTCGAAGTCAACTACGAGAATCGCTCCGGGCAGGATGTGACCAGCATCTATGTGGACTTGCAATCGCAACTCAAAGCCAAGCAAGCCGCAGAGAAGAAACTGCTCGAAATTCTCGATCAAGCCACTGAGACGGAAGGCGTACTCGCAGTCTACACTGAACTTCAACGCATCCAGAGCGAGATTGAAGTGCTGAAAGGGCAGATCCAATACTATGATGAGTCAGTCGCTCTCTCCGCCGTCAGCGTTCGCTTGATCGCCGAAGAGACCGTCCAACCGGTGGAGATCGGCGGATGGAGACTAGAAGGCACAGCCAACGACGCGATTCAGGATCTGATCTACTTCACGCAAGGCTTTGTGCAGTTCCTCATCCGCTTCGTGCTATACAATCTGCCGGCGTTGATCCTCATTGCCATTCCGTTGTATCTCGCCTTCCTTGGCGGACGCGGACTGTATCGCAGGTTTGGTAAGTCGAAAGTCGTGGCAGAAGTGAAACAGGAAGAGAAGAAGTAAAACTATCCCTCAACCCCGAACCCCTCTCCCAATGGGAGAGGGGTTTTGTTTTGCTTTATAATCTTTTCATGGAAAAACTCGTCCGCGAGGCGCAGGAATTGTTCAACGTCCACATCACGGGGAGACAGGTGATGGCGTTGATCACGTATGAAAAAGAATTACTGGAGTGGAATCAGAAATTTAACCTGACCGCGATCCGCGACGCGGAATCCATCCGCACCAAACATTTTCTGGATTCGTTCTCGTGCGTTCTCGCCTGGAAGGCAAATCCGCCCGCTTCACTCATCGACGTGGGAACTGGCGCGGGCTTTCCGGGGCTTCCTCTCAAAATTCTATACCCCAACCTGAAATTGACCCTCGTTGAATCGGTCGGAAAAAAAGCCATGTTCTGTCAGCACATCGTCAGCGTGCTGGGGTTGGAACACGTGGAAGTGATACAGTCGCGCGCAGAGGAGGCGGGGCAGGATTCGAATCACCGCGAAAAATATGATTGGGCGGTGGCGCGCGCGGTGGCAAATCTCAACATCTTGAGCGAATATCTATTGCCTTTGGTGAAAATCGATGGGACGATGCTCGCGCAAAAGGGCGAAAACGGACCCGCCGAAGCGCAGTCCGCGGAAAAGGCGATGAAATTATTGGGTGGAGAATTAAGAGAATTAATCCCGGTGCAATTACCGGGTGTAGCGGAGGATCGCTACCTTGTGCTGGTGGACAAGGTCGCCGCGACGCCGAGTAATTATCCGCGCAAGGCGGGAGTCCCCGCGAAACAGCCGTTGTGAATTTGTAGGGGCGGAGCATGCTCCGCCCCTACAAATTCACTACACGTTAACATCCCTCATCTACGATCGTGATTCTGTCTTCCTTGTTGGGGACAATGCACAGAAATTCAAACGGTTCTTCCCCCGTATTTTGATACGAATGAATCACACCCTCAGGAATGAAAACAACATCACCCGTTTTCACGTGATGGGTTTTATCGCCGATGGTAATGTCCGCTTCGCCGCGTAACACATATTGCTCGTGTTCGACGAGGTTGGTGTGACGCGGCATCCCGCCGCCCTTTTGCATTGAAAATTTTCGCAGTGCGAAGTTGGGTCCCTCCTGCGAGGAAATGAGGACTTGGATTGTTGTATCCTTCCCCGCAGTCACGTTTTTCGCTTCGACATCGGTTGAGTGTTTGATGGTCATCTTGCTATCCTCCAATTACAAATTACTTTTTCGCTGCGCCTGTCTCGATACGCCCTTTTGGCTACTCGACCAGCGGCATTTACGGTGTGACCACAACCGTATTCGTGGGCCACGGCGTGAGAGTCGGTGGGACGGATACTGAATTGTTTGGTAATGGAGTGAATGTGGGGAATAAAAAAAACGTGGGAGAAGGCTGGGGAGAGGCAGTAAACGTCATCGGAGGAGGGGCGGTCGCGGTGGCGATGATGGTTGAGGATCGCCTCATCAAGCCGAACGCCAGCATCGAAGCGGCAATAACAACAAAGACCACGCCGACGACTCCGCCGATGATCCACGGCAACCAATCCGTTTTTTTCGCTTCCTTCGGTTTGAAATCAGCAGGAGCGGCGATCAGGATGATGGTGATGTTATCGTGTCCGCCGCGCGAGTTGGCAAGTTCGATGAGCGCACTTGCCGCCTCTTTCAGGCTGGGTTTCGAACGGACCACCTCAAGGATCTCGTCGTTCCACACCAGGTCGGTCAAACCGTCACTGCACAACAACACCACATCGTCGGGCTGGAGCTGCATCCCCTGGTTATTCTCCGCATGCTGGTCACTTTCATCATTGAACAACTTCATGCGGAAGTCCGGCTCCGGCGGCACCGGCGAACCGAGATAGCGGCGGATCACATGCACGTTTGGGTGTTCGCGCGCGTCTTCGGGTGTGAGCACATTTTTTTCGATGGCTTCCTGCACCCAGGTGTGGTCCACCGTCATCTGCTGGATGCGCCCCCCGCGGATGAGATAAATGCGCGAGTCGCCCACATAGGCGGTATGTAATTTATCGCCGATCACCCACGCCGTGGCGCAGGTGGAACCCATGCCTTTGAGGTTCTCGTCGGTGGAAGAGTGTGCGGCGATGGCATTACTGGCATCCGCCACTGCGTCTTCGATGGCGCGACGCGTGTTCTTCCCGTCGCTTTTCGAGACGGCGTCCATGATGTGATTCACGGCGAGTTCTGCCGCAACTTCGCCCGCCTTATGGCCCCCGATCCCATCTGCCAGCACGGCAAAGAGCACCGGCGTTGAATCGCGTGAACTGAGGACGAACGAGCCTACGGCATAGCGGTCCTCGTTGTTCTTGCCTGTCATGCCCGCGTGGGTCTGTGCTTCGACGTTCAAATGGGCGCGCGTTGTACGTTTCATGGATAATTCTTCACATTATACAGCAGGGATGCCCCGGTGGTTGAGTAGCGACGAACGAAGTGAGGAGCATATCGAAACCACCAGTTTACAATACAATTTTTATCACAAGATCACTTCTGAAGTCTGTTGGTTTCGATACGGGCTCGACGTGCACTCGCCCTACTCAACCAACGGAGTATCCTTGGACACGACCCTCGGTTCGGGCGCCGGGGGAGCCTGTTTCAACTCGAAGCGGTAGACCAACCCCCCAAAGTGGATTCGGTCGCCGTGGGCAAGCCGCCTGCCCTCGCGCGTGACCGGGTCGTAGTTCACCCACGTCCCCGCCACGGAGTTCTGATCGTAGATCATGAATGACCCGTCCTCGGTTTGCTTGATGCGAGCATGAAACGCTGAAATGGACGGGTCGTCCAGCACGTGCATCGATTGAACCGGGTCGGTGCCGAAGGTCGTTTCCTTCTCCAGCAGTGGGACCGGTGCCACCTTGACGGGTTCGCCCGCGCTTGTCAATCGGACGAGGCTCGCCGGGGCATCCTCCGCGCGTTTGGGTTTTGTCTGTTGCAACCGCACCGGCTGGCGTGGCGCGGTTTTCACCTTTTTTGTAGCAGAGGCGGGCGGCTCCGTCAATGAGACAACGGGTTGTGTGAGCGGGTCGTCGAAACTGCGTTTTGTTTCGCGCTGTTCCTTGCGCGCCGCGTTGCTCTGCCGGCTCCTCAACAAAATACCCAGTAGGGCAAGCCCGGCAAGCGCCAGCGCGCCTAGCACAAGATACGAACTGTAGCGCGCGAACAACGCCTGCACGCCGCGCGGGACCTGTACCACGGTCAATGTGACCGGGATGCCGATGCTCGATTTTTTCAAGCCGAGCGAATCCTCCGCTTCGACTACGATGGTGTGTTGACTGCTTTCTTCATACACCGACAGATCCCACGTGAACGAATCGAACGGGGCGGATAGATTCTCATCCGCCATCACGCCATCCACATACAAGGTTGTGCGCACCAAGTCACGCGGGTGTCCATCGGGGAATTCGACGATGATTTGAATTTTTTGCTTTTCGGGAACGAGGAGTTCAGGGTTGTACGGATCGTCCGCCGGGGGCTGGCGCGTGATCTGCAACGGCGGCGAGACGAAGATCGGGTTGGGCGGCTGCACATCCACGCTGAAAGTTTTATCGAGCGCGGGGATGTTGCCCTGCGGCGTATCCACGTACATGCCGAGGGTATGGTCGCCGGCGGCGGTGAGCGCGGAGGTATACGTCAGCGCGTGGATGCGCCTCAACGGTGCAAAATATATATTCGGGTCCGGCAGGGATTCTACGCCGGAGAACGCGGTGAACGATCCGTTGGTCTGCAAGGCGAGGGATTTGAACGCGTTCGCGCTGGCAGAGACGAATTCCTCCGGCGCGTCCACGAACCAGACGAAGACGCGCACTTTGGATTGAACCGCGCGCTGAATCATCGGTGCGATGGTATTGTCTATGTTCGAGTCATCGAGGTGAGGGGTGATGAAAAGGATGGCGCGCTTCATGCCGGGTTGTTTCACCGGCATATTCACCGTATCCAATGCGATGGATAGCGTATTCAGGTTGGGTGTGGATTTGCGAAAATCGGGTTTGAACGAGCCGAGGCTCACGAACCAATCCGTGACCGAGGCATGGGCGATCAACGATCCGGAAAGCGAGACCAAACTCAAATCGTCGCTCGAATCGGAAGGTTGTGCATTCGTCCAGGTTTGAAGCGCTTCGACCACGCGTGCAAAGCGCGCAACGCCGTTCGTGTCGCGCACATCCAACGCGGGCGCGGGGTTGACGGCGACCACGATCTGCACCGGAACGTCGAACTGGGTCAGCGTGTCGACCGGGCGCGGTTGACCGTCCTCGTACACTGTCAGGTTCGACGGCTGAAGATTCGATTCAAACCCACCGTTGGCATTGAACACATCCAACAGCGCGGAAACCTGCGGGAAGTTCTGCGCGTCGATCGCGACGATCTCCGCGTATGCGCCGGTCTGGGCGCGCGCCTCCGCGACGGAGGCGGCAAGCAACCCCAGGCTGAGGATGAACGTGATGAATCTACGCATTCGCCTCGGCGGGGACCGGCTCGTTACCTTGTGGTTTGGTCAAACGCAGGTAGGTTAACGTCCACGCGGATTCGGTGTAGGAGACGATGATGCCCTGCAGGGCTAAGGCAACCGGTATGAAGAGGCATGTGCAAACACCCATCAGAATCAAAGGCGCGTTGGAATCGCCACCACCTGCAAAGTAGGCGAGCATCGCCGGGAAGACGATGATGAAGAACGGAATGGCGATCACGAAACCAGACACAAACCCAATGACGCCCAGAATGATCGCCATGAGGATGACCGGCCCCAAATTCGCTTTGAACACTTCCCAACCGCGCGTAATGGCAGGGATGACGCCCATATCTTCGAGTACCACCGCGTTCTCTGCCTGCCGGAAGATCACACCGAGCACGAGCATGATCGGGAAAAGCAGACAGAAACATCCGATCATCACAGGTATGAGACTCAAAACAGCGAGGGTACCGCTTTCATTACCTCCGCTTGCGATTAAGCCTCCAACAAAAACTACGGCGATCGCCATGGCAATGAGGAACACGGGCAAGCCCAAAATCAGCGAAAGACCGAACATCCGCCAGAAATAAGGGACACTCCCACTAAACAACTCACCGAAGACCAGCGATTCCGCGCCTCCATCCACTTGTGCCGTGCCGCGGATCAAGCCGGTCTTGCCAATCGTGCTGAGGAATATGGTCACGATCCAAAACACGCAGACTAGAGCAACCATGACAACGAGGATCGTTGTCAGATTCTCCTCGATGGTTTGAAGCCAGCGTAACGCCTCAGGAGGAAGATCGGGCTGCTGTCCTGAAGACACGTCATAACCGGAGTTGCCTCCACCACTGTTTCCACCCCCTCCGCGTCCGCAACTGGCAAGGATACCGAAGATCCATAGTACTTTGTGCTTCCAGATGATCTGCCATGCTCGTGTGAGCACTTCGCCAAAATTGAAATTCATTGCAGTCTCCTTTTCTATACCGTCGCTTGGACTGGAACAGGTTGATTTGAAGGACGAGTCAAACGAAGGTACACTAATACATACGTAGATTTCATGAAAGTGATTGCAACCCCCTGGACAAGCGCCATCACTGGGAGGAGAATCAAGCCAAACCCCGCCATGACCAGCCCAAACGTACTCATGCTTTCCTCGACCTGCGAGGGTTCAAGCAAGAAGGGGAAAAAGAACATCGGCATCATGAACGGCACAACGATAATGCTAGTGAGAATCGAGACTCCCAGATACACAATCAGTGAGATGAGTAAAATCCGCCAGAAGTGGGTTTTGATCACATTCCACGCCTTGGAAATGGCATCCATCACGCCCAGATCGTCCGCGACGACCGCCGCATTGGACTGCTCGATCAGCGCGTACAACACCATCATCACCGGATACAACAAAAGGATGAACGGCTGAATGCAGATGAATCCGATCCCTGCGGTGATTGCGCCGAACACAGCCATGCCGAAAAAGATGGTGGTAAACACGACCGAGACCCCGACGCCGATCAACAATCCCACGCCAAGGATGCGCTTGAAATATTTCATCCCCTGTTTGAGCAGTTCGCGGAAGGACGGTCTCTCTTCACCGTTTGCTACGTTGACAATTCCAAGCGTGAGTGAAGACGTACCCGCAATATACAGCACAAAGGTCGAGACGCTGATGACAACAGCGAACATCATAAAGGGGATGATGAAGACAGGATTCTCGAAAAGAATCGGCTGACCGCGCGAATCTGTGCCAAAAAGTATCATGGGCAGAATCATCACGGGGAAGATCAGAAAGTTCACCGCAACAGGCAACGCGCTGAACAACCAGAAACTTTTATGTTTCCATGTGATTTGAAACGCGCGGCTCAACACCTCGCCTATCTCAAAACTCACTGCTCCTCCTCAATCGGGTCTCGATACGTCATTCGACTTCGCTATCGCCTCGCCTAAATCGTAAATCGCCAATCGTAAATCTGAAATCGAAATCATTCCCATTCAATCGTCGCGGGCGGTTTGCTGGTAATATCATACACCACGCGATTGATTCCTTCCACCTCGTTCACAATGCGGCTCGACACTCTCGCCAAAAGATCGAGAGGCAGGCGCGCCCAATCGGCGGTCATAAAATCCTCCGTCGTCACCGCGCGGATCGCCGCCGCTTCCTGATACGTCCGCTGGTCGCCCATCACGCCCACTGACCGCACAGGCAGTAAAACAACGAACGCCTGTGACGTTTCTGCTTTCTTTCCTAGATATCCTGCATTGGATAATTCCTCGATCAGGATCGCGTCCGCCGCGCGCAGACGGGACACACGCTCGCGCGTCACTTCACCTAGACAGCGCACGGTCAAGCCGGGACCCGGGAACGGCTGCCGCCATACCAGCGACTCCGGCAATCCCAGCGCTTCACCGACAGCTCGAACTTCATCCTTGAACAAATATCTCAACGGCTCCACGAGTTCGAACTGCATGTCCTCCGGCAACCCGCCGACGTTGTGATGCGTTTTGATTTTTTCTGCTTTGTTTCTATCGGGAGCAGAGGACTCAACCACATCCGGATAGATCGTCCCCTGCACCAGAAACTTCGGATTTCCGAGTTGCTTCGCCTGCTCTTCAAACACACGGATGAATTTCTCACCGACGATTTTTCGTTTTTGCTCCGGTTCCATCACACCTTTCAACGCATCGAAAAATTCGTCGCTGGCATCCACCGTGACCAATTCAGAATGCAAGTTATTTCGAAACGCCGAAGCGACCTGTTCGCCCTCATCCTTGCGAAGCAAACCCGTATCCACGAACACTGCCACAAGTTGATCGCCGATGGCTTTTTGCACCAGCGCCGCCGCGACGGATGAATCCACGCCGCCACTCACCGCCGCAAGCACGCGTTCGCCGCCGACTTGCTTGCGAATCTTTTCCACCGAGTCTTCGATGATCGAAGCAGGCGTCCATTCCGGCTTAACCCCGCAAATATCCGCGACAAAATGTTGAAGCAACATCTCGCCGTTCGGCGTGTGATGGACTTCGGGGTGAAACTGCACACCGAAATATTTTCGGCGCATGTCTCCCATCGCCGCGAAGGGACTGTTCCTGCTCTTCGCCAGCGCGATGAATCCTTCGGGGAGTTTGGTGATGCGGTCACCGTGCGACATCCAGACGGAAGAGAGATTCGAGACTAAAGAATTAGGGAATTGAGGGGTGATCTCTGCGTGGCCGTATTCGCGTTGCGCAGACGAATCAACCTGCCCACCTAACGCGTGAGTTAGGGCTTGCATCCCATAGCAAATGCCGAGAATCGGCAAGCCTGTTTTGAAAATAAAATCCTGTATGAACGGTGCGCTCTCTTCATAGACGGAGCGCGGTCCGCCGGAGAGGATGAATCCCTTCGGGTGAATGGAGAGAATCGTTTCTTGCGAGG
>DAOTZF010000075.1:0-7393 GCA_034434415.1 Anaerolineales bacterium
CTCGAAGGCAACCGGCTGGCGTTGGCGCGACTGCTCACGCACGTGGAAAACGATTCACCCGAAGGGCGCGCCGCGCTTACGGAACTCTTCCCTCACACCGGTAAAGCACATCTCATCGGCGTCACCGGCGCGCCGGGCACCGGAAAATCAACGCTGGTCAACCAACTCGCTTTGCATTATCGCAAAACGGATAAAAACAAAGTTGCGATCATTGCAGTGGACCCGTCAAGTCCGTTCACAGGCGGTGCAGTATTGGGAGACCGCGTACGGATGCGCGATCTCGCCGGCGACGACGGCGTATTCATACGCTCGATGGCATCGCGCGGTTCGGTGGGCGGAATCGCGCAGACCACGGCGGCATTCACACAGGTCTTCGACGCGGCGGGCTACCAGATCATCATCATCGAAACCGTCGGTGCAGGGCAAAGCGAAGTGGATATCGCTCGGCTCGCACACACAACCATCGTTGTCGAGGCGCCCGGTCTGGGTGATGAGATCCAAGCCATCAAAGCAGGGATTCTGGAAATTGCGGATGTACTCGTCATCAACAAAGCGGATCGCCCCGGGGTGGAACACACGGAACGTGCGCTTCGTTCCACACTTGAGCTTGCCCACCCCACCCCGCGCGTCTACCGCCACCACGGGCAGACGATGACGGTTGACACCTCAAAAGTTGACACAAATGTATGGATTCCTCCCATCAACAAAACTGTTGCAACCGAAGGCACCGGAATCGCGGACGTTGCCGAATCCATTGCGAAACACGCCGCGCATTTACGCGTCAGCGGCGATTGGGCGTCACGTGACCGCGCCAGGCTGGGCTCCGAGCTGGAGGCGGCACTTCAGGATGCATTGATGAATCATTTTTTTGAGAACATCAAAAAAGAAAAATATGATGAAATGGTCGAGAAGGTTATTGGGCGGACTCTCTCACCACATGAAGCAGTGAAGTTGTTATTGAACGGCAATTCGAAGCAGGAGAACTCATGACCCAGCACACGCATCACGAAATGAAAATGTACGGCGAGATCAAACTCTATGCAGGCACCGGCTCGCCCGACCTCGCACAAAAGATCGCCAATTATTTAGACCAGCAACTCAGCCCGCGTGAGGTCATCCAGTTCCCCAACGAAAATATCTTCGTTAAGCTGAAAAGCAGCGCGCGCGGGCAGGACGTGTACGTGATTCAAACCACAGCCTCGCCGGTGCATTACAACCTGATGGAACTGCTCATCATGATTCAAACCATCCGCCTGGATTCTGCCGCACGCATCACGGCGGTTGTCCCCTATTTGTGTTATGGGCGCTCCGACAAAAAAGATCAGCCGCGCGTACCGATCACCGCGCGTCTGGTCTGCGATATGATCGAAAGTGCCGGAGCAGACCGCTACATGACGTTCGATCCGCACGCCGGGCAGATCCAGGGATTTTTCTCCATTCCCGGCGATGTGCTAACTGCCTCGCATATGGTCACCGATTACATCAACAAAAATATGCGCGAGCAGATGAACAGACTCGTCGTCGTCGCCACCGACTTGGGCTTTGCTAAAAAAGGACGCAACTATGCCCACGACCTGAACGCGCCCATTGCCTTCATTGAAAAGAGGCGCACGGGCAACGACTCGAAAGCCAAGGCGTTGACCCTGATCGGCAACGTCCGCGGGCGGGATGTGTTGATCGTGGACGATGAAGTGTTGACCGGCGGGTCCATCGAGCAGGCGGTAAGTGTTGTGAAAAAGAACGGCGCGCGGAACGTCTATCTCGCGTTCATTCATCCGATCTTCTCGGAAGATGCCGCAAAACGGCTGGCGCGACTCCCCATCAAACATATTTTCACGACGGACACGGTCCCCATCTCGCCCAAAAAATTAAAACCGCTCAAGGGACGCATCACCGTCCTTTCCATTGCTCCCATGCTGGGTGAAGTGATTCGCCGCGCACACGAAGGGCGGAGCGTGGGAGAGATGTTCAACGAGTAAGACTGCTCCAGCCGCCGTCACCGGCGGCGAGGACGCCGCCTCGAGCGTTGCTGAACATGCCCGAACTCCCTGAAGTAGAAACAATTGCCCGAAAACTAAAACCAGACGTGGTCGGGAGGAGAATCCTATCCGCCGATCTGCGCTGGGCGCGCACGCTTGCCGCGCCATCGCCGAAAAAATTCGCGCAGCAGATCGCGGGACAAAAGATCATGGACGTCGGCAGGCGCGCCAAGTTTCTCGTCTTTCGTCTTTCCTCTTTCCATCTCCTCATCCACCTCCGCATGAGCGGCGACCTTCATATTAAAGACAATGCAAATCAACCGGAGAAACATGACCGGCTTATAATTCAATTATCGGGTCACAGATCGCTGGCATTCAACGACACACGCAAGTTCGGGCGCGTGTGGCTCATGGCGGACCCGAAGGAAATTTTCGAGAACCTCGGACCCGAACCCCTTAGCAGAGAATTCACGCCGCACTGGCTTCACACGGCGTTGCACAAAAAACATCGACAGCTCAAACCGCTGTTACTCGACCAGACGTTCCTCGCCGGGCTTGGCAATATCTACACGGACGAAGCGCTGAACATCGCAAAACTTCATCCACTGCGCGAGTCGAGTTCAGTCACGGCGAAGCAGGCTGAAGCGTTGCACGATGCGATCCGCAAGGTGTTGAACGAAGGCATCCACCGCAACGGCGCATCCATCGACTGGGCCTATCGCGGCGGTGAATTTCAGAATTATTTTCGTGTGTATGATCGTGAAGACAAACCATGCAAGAATTGCGGCGCGAAAATTCGCCGCATCACGGTCGGTCAGCGCGGCACGCATTTCTGTCCGAGGTGTCAGAGGTTAAAATAAATCATGGAAATCAATTGGTCTATTGCCGGATGGATCATCGCCGTCCTCGTCTTTTATACGATCGGCTTCTATGAAGGGCGAGGAAATGGATACAAGCGGCGCAAGCGCGAGGAGGAACAGGATAAGTTGAAAAATCCTCCAACGCCTGTCAACGTGGATGACCCCGGTCTGTTACGCGTCAAAAGCGAAGACGGGACATTGACCCTCGACCTGGACGGCGTACGCGCGGACACATCTGCGTTATCCCCCGACCAGCGCAAACGACTAACCGATCTGTTGATGCAGATGCGCCCGTGGTTGAAAGAAGATTTCAAACCCACACCCACAGGCCAACCCACTCCGCTTCCTCCCCAGCCGCAGCCTGCTCCAGCCCAGCCAGCGATATCCACCCTCCCGCCGATTCGCGCCGTTGCGCCGCTGGAACCGAAAGCCGAGAAAGACGACCGACCCTCCGCACCCGCAGGCAGCATCGTCGGGCAAATTGACTCTATTTTGCAGGAGCGCATCTCCGGGACGAACCTTGAGCAAAAGCGCGTCTTTTTGTCTCAATCACCTGAAGGCGGAGTGCTTGTTCATGTCGGTTTCGACAAATATGCAGGGGTGGACGAAGTGCCAGACGCGGAGATCAAATCTGCCATTCGCGCCGCGATCGCGGATTGGGAAAAGAAATACACGCCGGGGCTATGACTCGCGCCTGCTGAATCTGGCAGTTAGCACCGGGCAAGGCGCGGACTCGGCAACTTCCGCAGTGATGTTGGGCGCATAATATTGCCGCAACGTGTGTGCACTGTATGACGAACCCATGCACACGAGATCGTACTCTCCCTCTTGAATCTCAGCCAGAATCTCTTCGACAATATGACCCTGCCGCGCTTTGGCTTTCGCTTTCAAGCCTGCCTGTTGCGCGATCTCCATCGCCTTTCGCAAACTGCGGCCGGGCAGGGTATCTGTCTCTGCTAGATCGTTGATGTGTTCCTGCACATTGCGCGTGCTTGGATAGTTCAGATCCGTGGGCGGGACGACATACAGGATCGTGACATCTGCCTCGTTGGCGTGTGCAATTTGAACGGCAATATTCTCCGCGGCTTCTTCGTATCCCAGCCCGCCTACCGTGATCAATAGTTTCTTCACCGGCAATTGCGTTTGCGGGACGTATAGAATCGGGTTTTGGATCTGTTCCATCAGCAAATGAATCGAGCGGCCTGTGAGCCAGCGCTTAAATTGAGGCCGCCCTAATGGGCTGACCACCGTGATGAAATCTCCGTGATTGGCAATCTCAGGAATGATTTTTTCCGCCACACCGTTACGGATCTCAAGGCTGTATTCCACATTCAGTTTCTGGAACAACTCAACCGCTTGCGCGAAGATATCCTCCAACGGGTGGTGGTCGTCTATTGCCGCGGGGCTCAATTCCTCCGCAATGCCGAGAAGTGTGGTTTTCATCCGCATGGATTGGGCGAGCGCCGCGCCGTATTCGATTGCAGACCACGTTCTCTTGAATCCGTTGGTCACGATCAGAAATTCAGGTTTCATCTATAGCTCCGCCTGCCGAACAGGATGACGCCGAGCATGCCCGCCCCGAGCAATACGAACGGCGATGGTATTTCGAACCAGAAAGCGATGGCGCTCAATGCGGCGATCAACATCACACGACGATCCACTTTTCTTCTTGAGCCTGCGCGGAATAATTCCCATGCCACTACAACGATCAACGCGGCAACTGCGGGGCTCATGCCCGCAACAAAACCGGTAAGCCAATCTTCATGTTGGACCTTTTGAAGAAGTGCGGCTACGATCAACATCAGCGCGGTGGGAGGGAGTATCGCGCCGCACAATGCAGCGAAAACACCGGGCAAGCCGCCCGCCGAAAAGCCGACGAACATCGCAAGTTTCAACGCTTCACTTCCCGGCAAAACATTCGAAAACCCGACCGCTTCGACGAATCGCTCCTCGCTCATGATCTTGCCGACAGCCTCCTCATACAAAAACCCGATCGATGCAGGACCTGACGGCGAGAGGATGTTGACTTTCAGAAACATCCATAGCAGGCGAAACCAGACGGTGATCTTTGTGTCGTTCATTTAAGAAAGAAGATGCCCACCAGACCGGCGAGAATGACCACGATGCGGGCGGGTGCGTTCAGGAACATCGCCAGCAAACTGACCGCGCCAATTCCCCAGCCCTCCCAGCCGGTGGAACCGCCTTTTTGAAAGATCTTCCACGCCACGAAGAGCATCAACACGGATATTGCTGGAGTAAGACCTTCGATGAAATTACTCAGCCACGCCTCACGCCGCAGACGATGCAGGATCATCGTCACGCCGAGGATGATGACCGTAGGCGGCAAAATGGATGCAACCAACGCAACAAATCCGCCAGGGATGCCTGCCACGGCATAACCAATATACATCGCCAGTTGAAGCGCGTCGCTGCCCGGCAACACGGACGATAACCCCACCGCCTGCACGAACTGACCCTCAGTCACAAGTTTGCCAACTACCTCGTGATACAACAAGCCAACGGAAGCAGGTCCTGAAGTGCTGAGCAGGTTAACTTTGAGAAATATCCAGAATAGTTCGAGTAATGGATCCACGCTTTTTCCTTTGTTGGGATAATTCTAACAGAACAGAAATCGACTATCTGGTGATACGAAGAGTGGCTATTCTGGTGTGTAAAGCCACAGAGCGCACAGAGATTTTGAGATTTTATTTCTGCGGTCTCGGTGTTCTTTTTGGCTAGGAAATTTTCATACACGGATTTCGCCACTCCCGTGACACGTGAAGAAGGGAGTAAAATAGAAAAAATAACAATTCGGGAGCCCGCATGACCTCACAAGATTTTCGCAAGGAAAAAGATTCGCTGGGCGAACTTAATGTACCAGCAAATGCACTCTATGGTGTGCAAACCCAGCGCGCGGTGGAGAACTTCCCCATCAGTGGACTGCGCCCGTGGCGCGCGTTCATCTGGTCGATTGCGGCGGTCAAACGCGCGGCGGCGCTGGTGAATTTTGAATTGGGATTGTTCAACGACCGCGAAGTGGACGGTAAAAAATTCACCGCAAAACAGGTGGCGGACGCGGTCGCGCAAGCTGCCACGGAAGTGATGGATGGCAAATGGGATTCGCAATTTGTCGTCGAGCCGTTCCAGGCGGGCGCGGGGACGAGTCACAACATGAACGCGAACGAGGTCATTGCCAACCGCGCCACACAAATCCTCGGTGGCGAACTTGGAAAATACTACGTGCATCCGAATGACCACGTCAACATGGCGCAATCCACCAACGACACGATTCCCACATCGATTCGTTTGGGAGCATTGTGGCGCGTGGATGAATTGCTCGCATCGCTGAAAAATTTACAAACCGCTCTTGAGGCGAAATCGAAAGAATTCGATGCAGTCGTCAAATCAGGACGCACACATTTGCAGGATGCCGTCCCTGTGAGACTCGGTCAGGAATTTGGCGCGTACGCGAAAGCCATCGAGCGCGACGCAGAACGCATACGCCGGTCCGCGGAGGGGTTGCGCAGGCTGGGAATCGGCGGCACAGCTGTCGGGTCCGGTCTGAACGCCCATCCCGAATATCACGCGCGCATGGTGAAGAAATTATCCGAGATCACCGGGCTCGAATTGCGGACATCCGACAATTTGTTCGAGTCGATGCAATCCATGGCAGATGCGGCAGACTTCTCCGCGTCGCTGCGAACACTCGCTCTTACCCTCATCCGTATCGCCAATGATTTTCGTTTGCTGTCCTCAGGACCATCCACTGGCTTCGACGAAATCCGATTGCCCGCCGTTCAGCCCGGCTCTTCGATCATGCCGGGCAAAGTGAACCCTGTGTTGGCTGAGATGTTGGATCAGGCGATGTTCCATGTGATCGGCTGTGATACGACAGTGGCGATGGCGGCGCAGGCGGGACAACTCGAATTGAATGTGATGATGCCCATCCTCGCGCATAATTTATTCGAGATGATGCAGGTGGTGATCGGCTCGGTGAACGCGTTCACCGAACGCGCGGTGAAAGGCGTGACCGCCAACCGCGAAAAAGCGGAAGGCTGGCTGGCGAAGAACGCCATCATCGTCACCGCGTTGAATCCCGTGATCGGATATTCACAAGGCGCGGCGCTGGTGAAAGAAGCACTGGCGTTGAACGCTTCGATCAAGGAATTGGCAATTGAAAAAGCAAAGTCTGGTTTGTTGAAGCACCGTGACGAGGATCGCCCCGTGAAACCCGAGGAGATCGAGTCCGCCTTGAGCGATTTGAGGAAACTGACGGATGGAGGGATAGTGGGAGGAGTTGCAGGAGGCGGGTAATCTTCAATACCGGGCCTCACCTCCTGGATACTTATCATAAGGAAAAAGATTGAATTAATATCACAGGGTGGTTGGGAACTTACACCATGATGGGAAGGATCTAAAACTCAATAACATGGATATAACGATTGTCATATTAAAAGGGTGGCATTAGACAATTTCGCATTTCAGACTTTCATGGCTTAATATCTCCAAGTCATCCAAATTCAAGAGGAGAAAAGTATGAAAAAGCATCTGTTC
>DAOTZF010000076.1:0-2847 GCA_034434415.1 Anaerolineales bacterium
GTGGAGCCTGTGATGCCGGGCGGAGTTCACTTTTTGGACCCGTTCTGCTATCGCTGTCCGTTTGGGCAAAAGCCAGAGTCGTGCAAGCGCGAGTGTATCTCGCATTTGGAAGAAGTCATCAAGTATGAAGGACCCGATAAAATCGCCGCGATCATTATGGAAGGCGTCGTCGGCTCAAACGGCATCATCGTCCCACCCGATGATTACTGGCCCCGCGTGCGTGAACTGTGTGACAAATACGGCATCCTTCTGATTTCAGACGAAGTCATGAGCGGATGGGGTCGCACGGGCAAATGGTTCGCCGTGGACAACTGGAATGTAACCCCCGACATCATCACCACCGCCAAAGGCATCACCAGCGGATACGCTCCGCTCGGCGCTGTGATTGTCTCAGAGAAGATTGCCAAATTCTTCGATGACAAATATCTCTATGCCGGTCTCACATATAGCGCCCATGCACTTTCCTGTGCAACTGCGTTGGCAACGATCGAAGTCTACGAAGAAGACAAGTTAATTGAAAACGCCGCTTTGCTTGGCAAATATCTAGGGGAAGCCTTGGAAGATATCAAAGCGAAGCATATCTCAGTGGGCGATGTACGTTACATTGGTTTGTTCTCCACAATTGAGTTGGTGACGAATCGTGAGACCAAGGAAAGTTTCTCGCCCGCCGTCATGGCGGAGGTGGGGAAGGTTCTGCGCCAAAACGGACTGTTCACCTTCATCATGGCGAACAACATGGGTAGCATGGTTTTCGTTGTCCCACCATTGTGCATCACGCAGACGCAGATTGACGAAGGTCTCGCCATTGTGGAAAAGGCGTTGGAGGTGACGGATAAACAGGTGAAGTAAAAGGTTTACAGGTTGGCAGGTTTGAATGTTTCAACTTGCCAACCTGTAACTTGTAAACGATTTTGGAGAATTATGGATATCATCAACTACATCAACGGCGAATGGGTAAAACCAAACGTCACAGAATATTTCGACGTCATCAACCCTGCCACAGGACAAGTCATCGCAAAGACTCCTCTCGGCACAAAAGCGGACGTGGACTCAGCGGCGCAGGCGGCGAGTGAAGCGTACGTTTCGTGGCGGCGTGTGCCCGTCAACGACCGTGTGCAATATCTTTTCAAACTGCGTGACCTCATGCGTTCCAATCATGATGAGATTGCCAAACTCATCACCGATGAATGTGGCAAAACGTTTGAAGAAGCCAAAGCCGAAATGATTCGTGCGTTTGAAAATATCGAAGTCGCTTGCGGGATGCCGCACATGAGCAAGGGCGAGTTCGTCGAAGACATCGCCCCTGGCATTGACGAGATTATGATTCGTCAGCCCGTCGGTGTGTGCGCCACGATCGCACCGTTCAACTTCCCGGGCATGATTCCGTTTTGGTATCTGCCCTATGCGCTCGCCGCTGGCAACACCTACATCATCAAGCCTTCCGAAAAAGTTCCGACCACGATGCAGTTTATTTTCAAACTCATCGAGCAGGTTGGTTTTCCGAAAGGCGTTGTCAATCTCGTCAACGGCGCAAAAGAAACTGTGGATGGAATTCTTGAACATCCATCTATTCGTGCGATAACTTTTGTCGGTTCAACGAACATCGCCAAATATATTTATGCCACCGCCGCGTCGCATGGCAAACGTGTTCAGGCACAGGGCGGCGCGAAGAATCCTGTCATCGTTCTTCCAGATGCGGTTATGGACATGGCGACAAAAATCATAGCGGACTCTGCCTTCGGATGCGCGGGACAACGCTGTCTCGCCGTCTCTTTCGCAGTGACGGTTGGTACTGCCCGAAATACTTTTACCGAGCTGATATGTGATGCCGCTTCGAGCCGCGTCGTTGGCTACGGCATGGACTCAGGCGTCCAGATGGGACCCGTCATCAACGCGGCATCGAAGGCAAGAGTCGAATCATTGATTGGACTTGGCGTCCAAGAAGGAGCAGTCATCCCCGTAGATGGACGCGGTACTTTCATCAAAGGCTATGAATCAGGACACTTCGTCAAGCCCACAATTTTGGCAGATGTTCCGCGCGGCAGTGAAATCGCCAAGACCGAAATCTTCGGACCCGTGTTGAGCCTCATGCACGTCGAAACCGTTGACGATGCCATCGAATTAGTCAACAGTGGACAGTATGGCAATCAGGCGAGTCTGTTCACATCGTCGGGTTCTGCCGCGCGTAAGTTCAGATACGAAGCCGAAGCAGGCAACATCGGCATCAATATCGGTGTCGCCGCGCCGATGGCATTCTTCCCCTTCAGCGGCTGGAAGGATTCCTTCTTCGGCGACATGCATGGGCAAGGCATGGACGCGGTCGAATTCTTCACGCAGAAAAAAGTTGTGGTCGAGCGCTGGCCCAAGGAATGGACGAGGAAATTTTAATTTCAAAAATCCCCGGTGGTTGAGTAGCCCGAGGCGACAGCCGAGGGCGTATCGAAACCACCAGTTATAGAAATAATTGTTTTAACAAGATTACTCTGCTTACTTGTTGGTTTCGATACGGCGGACGATCGCCGCCTACTCAACCAACGGAGTTTGAAGGAATTATATGAACTACGACAACGCACTCTCTTACTCATCCCAATGGCTTGACATCATCAAGCAGGAACACTTTCCTGAAGAGACTCAAGCCAAATGGATTATCGACGAATCAAAAACCAACTTCGCCGAGCATTTCAACCGCGGCTGGCTCGAATACCGTAAGTCTGTCACCGAAGCGGGTGATTGGGCGTCGGTCGAATGGTCAGGCAAAGGCTCGACCTTCACTGACGTGATGGGACGCAAATACATCGATTGGCTCGGCGGCTTCGGCATGATGGATTTGGGCTGGTGCCATCCCGA
>DAOTZF010000077.1:0-4043 GCA_034434415.1 Anaerolineales bacterium
GTTCCGACAACTCCGTTTAACTTCTTCTTGCCAATCACAGCCTCTCTTTTCAGATCAGCCAGCCCAACAAAAAAGCCCGATAGCGTTCATCGGGCGTTCAGAGTGTATCAAAACAAATCCCAGATTGTTACAGCGGCAAGAGTATAACATGGTTTGTAACAAGCCAGCGCATTGAATCCGCAATTGAAATTCATTTCAAACCGTGTAGAATTGGGCAATCAGGAAAAACGCATGGATACACTCATCCCCGGACAAATGCTAGGCTCGTATCGCATCATCAGCCAGGTTGGAAAAGGGGGGATGGCAACCGTTTATAAGGCGTATCAGCCATCCATGGACAGGAACGTGGCGATCAAAGTCCTGCCGCGGCAACTGGCGGAGAGTCCTGAATTCGCGGCGCGCTTCCAACAGGAGGCACGCATCATCGCACGGCTGGAGCATCCGCATATTTTGCCTGTTTTCGATTTTGGCGAAAGTAATGGGGTCACGTATTTTGTCATGCGCTACCTCGAAGCAGGCACGCTCAAAACCAAAATGGAGTCCGGTCCACTTTCGTTGGATGAGATCGATCGCCTCTTCACACAACTTGCCGAAGCCTTGGGATACGCACACGCGCACGGCATCATACACCGCGACTTGAAACCCGCCAATGCCCTCGTGGACGAACACGGAAATGTCTTTCTCACCGATTTCGGCATCGCCAAACTTTTAGAGAGTGCCTCTCCTCGCCTCACACAGACGGACGCGATCATGGGCACGCCAGCCTACATCAGCCCCGAGCAGGCTAAGGCTGAATCCGTTGACCGACGTTCCGATATTTACTCGCTGGGCATCATACTCTACGAAATGGTCACCGGCAGTGTACCTTTTGTTGCCGACACGCCGCTCGCAGTGATCTTGAAGCACATCAGCGATCCGTTACCCCCACCATCCATCATTAAAAGAGATCTTCCCGAGCCAATCGAACGTGTGATCCTCAAGGCACTTGCCAAAGAACCGGCGGATCGCTATGCCTCTGCGGAGGAATTCCTCACCGCCTGGAAGCGCGCACTGGATGAAACCGAATCATCCTCCCAGGGCGCGCCTGAACCGAAATCCGCACCCACATCACGCGCAGGGGTGTCTGTTTCAACTCCAGCAGCATCCCACCAACCCGCGCGGCGCCAAACCGGTTGGGTGGTCGGCTGCCTTGTAGTTGCTTGTCTCGGTTTCTCCGTCGCGGGAATCGGCATCCTTTTCTTCAATTGGCAGGCGCCAGCCTTCTTGAGCTCCCCGACAATCACGCCTTTCCCAACCTTCACAAGCGCGCCGCCATTACCAACCGAAACCCTCACCCCAAGCAACATCGTTGAAACGCTCCTGACAGATGACTTCTCGCAAAATGACGTTGTTTGGGGAACACTCACCGAACCGGACAACTCCGTCGAATATGATGGGGAAGCCTTGCGAATGCGCATGTCCGTTGACAACTGGTTCGTATGGAGCACACCGAACAATGAAAAGTACGAGAATATCCATATCGAAGTAACCGTCGTCAACAACGACGGCGCTCCCAATACAGCTTTTGGAATCCTCTGTAACCAACAGGAGGCGGACGAGTCATATTATTACATGGGCTTCACCCCAAGCGGAGAGTACGCCATCGCCAAATCTGAAACCGGAGAGACCGATATTTTTCTCACGAATGATGATCAATGGGCTGTATCGAATGTTGTGCCACAAAACGCTTCTTCCTACCGCGTTGGAGCCGATTGCGGCAACGGTATCCTCACGTTATACGTCAATGGGCAGGTGATCGATTCAGTCTCCGATAACTCGTACACCAGCGGAGGCGTGGGGCTCTTCGTCTGGAGCGGATTCGAGGCCACCTCCGCCGATGTTACCTTCGATGATTTCATTATTACAACGCTTGAATAAACTCCTAAATGACCGCCTTCTGGCGTTCGGATCATTCCTTATATTCGTCGCCACTGCGGCTATTTATAACATCCCTAACCCGGAGTACCTAAACCTCACCTTTGGCTGGGAATATGGGAATATCGCTGAAGCCCTGGTAAACGGCAGGGGATATTCTGATGCGTTCGGTATGGGAAGCGGACCCACTGCCTGGATGCCGCCTCTATTCGTACTTCTCCTTGCCAGTGCATTTCAGTTGTTTGGTGTTAAAACGATTGCTGCAATGTGGGCGATCCTCATAACAAAGTATGCAGCATTGGCAACAACACTCTATATCCTGCTTTCCCTGGCTGGCAAAAACCCGTACTATGCAAAATATAAACACATTCTGGCTCTGATATTCATCTTTCTGATTTACATTAATCGCGACTCGTATTTCGTTGGATTGCACGATGACTGGCTTATTCTATTTCTGGCATCGTTAATGGTTGTACTTATCTCCGCTCGTATTAATGGAGGCGCGCAATCAAATCTCATCCCATTGGGTATACTTGCATTTTTACTTCCCCTGGCAAGCCCGGCATTGGCAGCAGCATTTTTACTTATTTGGGTAGGCATGATAGTATTCGGGATTCCGCGCACATCATCGAGCCGCTCCCGCTGGCAAACCAATCTGGGAATCCTTGCAATATTCGCCACCTCCATGTTTGTGTGGACGGCAAGAAATTATCAGGTCTTTGGGACTTTCATTCCCCTTAAATCGAATTTCTGGTTCGATTTTTATCAAGCTAATTACTATGATGAAGATGGTTTGCTTAACTCTTCCACCTTTGCCCTGTTTCACCCGATCGGACAAAACGAAGTGCGGGACGAATATTTCCGCGAGAAAGAGGCAAAGTTTATCGAAAATTACAAAATTCTATCCTTCGAAGAATTACGTGCCAACCCTTCTCCGGTATTTCGAAATATAGTCCGGCGTGCGGTGAGTGCATTTCTGTACATGCACTACGCAGAAGACCTTCTGCCTGTAATCGGTGATACTTTCACCACGCGAGATATTCAAAAACTCAGACAGGCAAATTTAATCTCTACGCATGAATTTCCAACGATCCACTGGACCTCGTTGAACCTGACTGAACGCGAGTTCAAATATCGCATCACACCCCTTACGCTTGATGAAGAATCAACCGTACTAGAGGATTGGCGCGAGCAGAAAAACCTATTGACAAGCCGAAGGAACGACTGGAAAAGCATCTTCAAATCAATCCTCCTTTCGTTGATCCCATCCCTGTGCATCGTTTTTGGTTTGCTAATAGAACGAATCCGTAGGCAACCAGTTTTCATTCTGACCGTTTCTCTCTACTTGGCATATCTCGCTCCATACGTACTGGTAGCACACTACCGTCGTTACCAGGCGCCGCTAATTGGACTGCAATCCATACTCTTTTTCCTATTCGTTTGCATTTTTCTGGAAAATTTCCTGTCGAGGATATTGAAGGTTTTGGATACCAGACAGGGAATAAAGCGATGACCGACAATAGTCCGATCAACGCCGAACAACTATGGCGCGAGTGGTTCACCACCAGCGCATTCAGCGCGGAAAAACAACTCTTTCGCAGGTTTCGCATGTTGCCGCACGACCCGCGCTGTAAGTTCTGCAATGCGCCATTCGAGGGGATCGGCAGTGTTATCGTCCGTGGCTTGTATGGCAAGAAACGATCGAGTCTGAACCCGCGCTTTTGCAACGTGTGTGAGCACTTCGCCAGCACGAACCCGGGCGGCGCGGAAGTGGCCATGTCCATGCTGTTCGCGGATGTGCGCGGCTCCACAGCGCTTTCCGAACAAATGAGCCCGATGGATTTCAGCAAATTGATCAACCGCTTTTACGTAGGCTCGACAAGGATCGTCACAGACGAGGATGGGTTGGTGGAAAAACTGGCGGGCGACGCGGTCGCCGCCTTTTGGGGCGCAGGATTTGCAGGTCCGAATTATGTGAAGCGGACGCTGGATGCTGCGCAGAAAATATCGAACGCCATGAAAGGACAGGGCATTCCCGTCGGTATCGGTGTCCACGCGGGTGTTGCCTTCTTCGGCGCGATGGGCGCGGCAGATGGTTTGATCAATATTTCCGCCATCGGCGATGAAGT
>DAOTZF010000078.1:0-2445 GCA_034434415.1 Anaerolineales bacterium
ATGCGCGGCTGGGTTTTGGATTTGCTCGCGCGCACCGAAAGGGGAACGGATCTCCCGTTCGTCGCGATCCATCTCGCCTCGGGGCGCGTGGCGGGCGCGACGCGTTATCTGAACATTATGCCCAATGACCGCGGACTCGAGGTCGGCGGCACATGGTATGGTGTCGAGTTTCAACGCACCTCTGTCAATACCGAATGCAAGTATTTATTGTTCAGGCACGCCTTCGAAACGTTGGGTGCGATCCGTGTGCAGTTGAAAACGGATTCGCGCAACGAACGATCGCAGAAAGCCATCGAACGTATCGGCGCGGTGAAGGAGGGTGTGCTTCGCAACCATATGATCCTCCCCGATGGATATTTCCGTCATTCGGTGTTCTATTCGATCTTGGACTCGGAGTGGAGGGGGGTGAAGATGCGGTTGGAAACGATGATGGCAAAATATGTGAACGAGTGAGGGTGAAGTACTTCCGCTCTGCGCACGGTATAAACTGACTCCCCTTATAGTTTGCAGCGATACAATGAAAGTTGTCCGTCGCTTTGAACAACTGTTTTAACGAATTCCCAACCCAGGCGTTCCAGGATACCAACTGCCGCCACCGTGGTCGCATACACAGTCGCATATCCCTGATCGCGGGCTACTTGCATGCCCAATCGGACCAGTTCTGTGCCAATACCGCGACCGCGGTGGGACTGCGGGACATATAGCCCTCCTAATTCAGGTTGGAACTCCGGTGGTGCCTCGGCTCCGTTTTCACGTAGGATGATCGTGCCAGCCAGATCATTGGACTCGAAGGCAACCAGGCGGATGGGGAGACGATCGCGAGAAGTGTCTTCAAGAAAATCCTGCTCCATCTCCGCGTCTGACCAGGTTGCATGATAGTCGGGCCATTGGTCGCGAAACCAACTGACCAGCGTGGGTATGGTATCGAGATGGTCTGCAAGAAAACCAATGGTGATAATATTTTCGTTCATCAAAACATTGAACATACGACCGAACGGTTTATGTTATCCCGTGAAGGCACGATGAGGCGGGTTTATTTTCGATCTCTTGTGCCTCTGGCAGATTCTTAACTCGCAGCTTTTTTTACAAGTGCGGCGATCTTCGCCTCTTCGGCGGCGGTCAACTTGATCAGAGCAAAACCAGCCGCCCACATGTTACCCTCATCAAGGTTCGCGTCAGGTTGGAAGCCGAACGTGCAGTATCGTACTCCGTACTTGCTCGCCGCTTGGAAGAAGCAAATGACCTTGCCATCCGCGTTGGCATACGCGGGCATGCCATACCATGTTTTCGGCATCAGCGCGGGCGCAGTAGCTTTGACGATCTCATGGATTCGCTTCGCCATGGAGCGATCGGGCTCCTTCATGGCGGCAAATGCCGCAAGTACGGCTTTTTCGCCTTCCTCCCGGTTCTTGCCTGCGCGCGCTTCTGCCTTCAGTTCCTGGGCACGCTCTCTCATTGCGGCTTTTTCCATATCCGAAAACCCCTTGGATTTCTGGCCATCCTTTTTTGGACTCTTTGCGCTCATACGTGATCTCCTTGTCTGATGTGAGGTCTTTTACACCTTGCGTAAAACCCCATTTAGTTATATAATAAAGATACTTTATAATCAAGATAATGTCAAGGGTGTCACGATGACCAACTCTAAAAAAGTCGACTTGAAAAAACGGGCCCTCGCGGCAGTGAGGGATTATGGTGTTAATTTAACGCTGTTCCGAAATGCCGTGAGTGATTGGGCGGGAATCAATGTAACCGATATGGAATGTCTGAGGCTGTTATTCCTCAAAGGCAGTGCCACACCGTCTGAACTTGCGCGGCACACGGGTCTCACCTCTGGCGCGACGACTGCCATGCTCGACCGACTCGAAAAGGCAGGCTTGATCGAGCGGCGGCCGAATCCCGATGATCGCCGCGGAACTCTTATCGCCGCCGCAGAGTCGAGCGCGGCAAAAGCCGCGTCATGGTTCGAATCGGCGAGAAAAGCTCAAGAGGAATTGATTTCCAACTATTCAGTGGAAGAACTGGAGATCATTGCGGATGTCTTTGAAAAATTTACAACACTGTGGGATCAAGAACGCGGGAAACTGCAAAGAAACCAATAGGCAGGCGTTAAAGGCGAAGCCGTCCAACTGGAAAAGGTTACGGCGTAGAAAACTGCTTGAGATATGCACAGATCAGGCGAGCGAGCCTCCAGCGAGCATCGCCTAGAGCAAGCGCATTGGCGCTTGCCATCCCCAGCGCCAAGTACACGCTTTGTTGGGCGGTGGTTTTGAAATGGCTCTAGCTACAGGGTTTCATAATCTTTTCGATATACGTAAACATCTTGGATCGTCTGAAAATCAAACGACTCGTAAAGCCGAAAAGCAGTATTTCGATAGTTATCTGTTTCAACAAAAATATTCTGCGCTCCAAGGGACTGGAGGCGACGCAATCCTTCAGAAAGGGCGA
>DAOTZF010000079.1:0-5261 GCA_034434415.1 Anaerolineales bacterium
CATTGACGTTCCATGACACGATCTTCATCGTTTTTACTTTATGGTAAACTTTCTTCGACAAGGAAAATGAACGCTAAAGCCAGGACCAAATCCATACTTTGTATCGAAGATGAAGCGGAAATGATCGATCTGATGCGGCTGATTCTGGGTCGCAGGGGATATGAGGTCAGGGGCGCTGCCAGCGGAGTCGAGGGGCTAAAAATGATTCGTGAGAACAAGCCTGATCTAATTCTCCTCGACCTGATGATGCCCGAAATGGATGGGTGGGAAGTATATCAGCAAATAAAAGCCGATGAAAAAACCAAAAACATCCCGGTCATCGTTGTCACTGCAAAGGCGCAGAGCATCGACCGTGTGCTGGGCTTGCACATTGCAAAAGTGGACGATTACATTGCCAAGCCGTTCAGCCCGCAGGAATTGCTGAACAGCGTCGAAAAAGTTCTCAAAACCGGGGAATAAGCGAGGCGGACCCAATTTCACGGGCGCCTCGTTTTCAATTATCTCATGACCAGACTCATCCGTGTGTTCAATAAGAATCGGACCATCGATTCTCCGCCGCGCGTGCATTTTTGCGATACCTTCCTGACACAGCTACGCGGGCTGACCTTCCGCCCGCATCTTTCTCCGGACGAAGGGCTGATTCTCGCTGGTAAACGTGATTCCCGCCTCGACTCATCCATTCACATGTTGTTCGTATCCTTTGACTTGTGCGTGGTGTGGATCAATTCCGAAATGAAAGTGGTGGACAAAGTCCTCGCGCGGTCATGGCGGCTTGCGTATTTTTCCAAACTCGCGGCGAAATTCGTACTCGAAATACATCCCGATCGGTGGGCTGACTTTGAAATCGGCGATGCGGTAGAATTCAAGAATGCGTAAAACCTGTTTTGTGTTGTTCCTCTTGCTATTGCTTGTGCCGATAACAAACGTTCAACCCGCGCAGGCACAAGCGAGCGGACCTGTCTATATCATCCAAGCAGGAGATACACTTTCCTCCATTGCTGCGCGATTCAACGTATCCCTCGCAGACCTGATCGCAGCGAATCCATCCATCGACCCCAATAACCTCGCCATCGGCCAGGAACTTGTCATCCCCGGTCTGGAGGACATTACCGGTGTGCTTGAAACAGAGATTGTCGCATTCGGTGATTCGCTTCGCAGTCTGAGTCGCCGAACTCAAGTGGCGGATGAAAATCTGCGAAGATTGAACCGTCTGGTCAGCCCCGGCGAGCTATACGTGGGAGTCAGTTTGATCCTTCCGGTTCAAGAAGGACAACAAACGTTGAGTACGCGAATTACACCCGCGGCCGGCGAATCGTTGTTTGAGCTTGCCATCAAGCAGGGAAGCGACCCATGGACGCTTTCATCTCTGAACAAACTGACAGGTAGTTGGAGCGCGATCCCGGGCGATGTGTTGTATTCGCCCGTCGAAAGTAACGATGAAAGCGCCACCGGCTTACCCTCCGCGTTCCTGAGCGCGAGCATCTCGCCGTTGCCAATCGTGCAAGGCTCGACAGAAGTTATCCGCATCCGGACGCGGGACAACATAAGCACATCCGCCACCCTGATCGATATGCCGCTCCACTTCTTTCCGATGGAGGATGAGCAGGTAGCATTACAGGGAGTTCATGCCTTGCTCGAGCCCGGAGTGTATCCTCTTCGAATCGAGGCAGGTCTTCCCAACGGCGAAACTCAAACCTTCGAGCAAATGGTGGTCGTAGTATCTGGCGCTTATCTGAGTGAAGAAATCCCCCTGAACGACCCCAGCACACTTGACCCTGCCGTAACCGAACCCGAACTGCAAAATGTCGCGGCGCTCACACAGCTCGCCACTCCCAACAGATATTGGAATAGCATTTTCGTTTCACCAGCCGTGGACCCCAATTGTTTTACATCGCGCTTCGGGACGCGGCGTACGTATAAAGTTATCAATTCAGAAATCGAAATAGGAGGATTTCACACCGGACTGGATTTTTGCGGAGGCGAGGGATTACAGATCTTCACTCCCGCGCCGGGCAGAGTCGTTTTTGCCGCCCCATTGACCGTACGCGGAAACGCAACGATCATCGACCATGGCTGGGGAGTTTACAGCGGCATCTGGCATCAGTCTGAGATCCTTGTCAATGTTGGAGATGAGGTCGAGCAAGGACAGGTGATCGGCTTGGTCGGCGGCACGGGGCGTGTTACCGGCGCACATTTGCATTGGGAGGTTTGGGTGAACGGCGTGCAGGTGAATCCGTTGAACTGGCTGGATCAAGCCTACCCTTGAGCACGAAGCGTTGCGCTTCCCTTTTGTTTATGCTACACTACAAGCAAGCCTGAGGTCGTCATGACGAATCCGACGATTGTTAATTTCCTGAAACAAAGCGACATTTTCTTTCAGTTCACCCCAACCCAATTGGAATTGGTGGCAAACCTTTGTCAGGAAGCGACATATCAAAAGGATGACCTGATCTTCAAGGAAAATTCATCGAGCAAGGAATTGTATGTGATCGCCCAGGGTGAGGTGGATATTTTTGTAGACCCTGCTTTGGTGAGCGCGACCGACACGAGCATTGAGAATCATGTGATCGCCACACTGCGCCGGGGACAGTCGTTTGGGGAGGTGGCTCTGGTGGATGAAGGCTTGAGGTCGGCATCAGCATGTGCGACGCAGAACGATACACGCTTATTGATCATTCCGCGCGATAAACTCATCATGCTCTGTGAAACATATCCGCAACTCGGATTTCGGTTGATGCACAATCTTGCGGCTGATCTGGCAATGAAAATCCGCAACACCGACCTGCGTATCCGTGAGCAATTGTTGTATAAACCACCGCCACCGAAAGACTAAAGAAACTGAATACATGAGCACTTGACCCAAGACCATATTTGTTATACTATTGGCAATCAACCAGCCGTGAGAAATTTCGTCAAAACAGGAAACTTTCTCCGGCTTTCTCTATACCTACACCATGAAAATTCACCAAAGGAGGTGATGCCGACTACGAAGAGCGTTGTCCGCCTGGTTGTTGTATCCGCCATAAGGATACTCTTATCATCTTAACAATATTTCGGAGGAGTAAGAAAATGAAACGCTTGCATGTAATGCTTTCGTTGCTGGTCCTCGTGAGCCTCGCTCTTGCGGCTTGCGGACCCACCGCCACGGAAGCCCCCGCGACCGAAGCACCTGCCACGGAAGCCCCTGCGACCGAAGCACCCGCTACGGAAGCTCCCGCCATGTACGAATGTACTGACGAACTCGGCTGTGTGACCGTTGCTCCCGGCGAACCCATCCACTTTGCGTGGATTCAATCCGTCTCCGGCGCAACCGCCTCCCTTGGTCAAACCAATGTGAACGGCGCTCAAATTGCCATTGACGATAAGGGCGGCGAACTGCTTGGTCACGAGATCCAGTTCGACGGTGAAGATTCCCTCTGTAACGCAGAAGGCGGCCAAGCGGCTGGCACGAAAGTCACTGCCGACCCGACTGTGGTTGCGATCCTCGGCACCACCTGTTCCAGCGAAGCCCGAGCTGCTGGTCCCCTGGTTGAAGCTGCCGGCATGGTGATGATGTCCTCATCCAACACCAATCCCGACCTGACCAACCCCGATCATTCCGATTGGCACGTAGGCTACTTCCGAACTGCCCACAACGACCTCTTCCAGGGTCGCATCGCGGCGGAATTTGCCTATAACGAACTTGGCTTGACCAAGGCTGCGACCGTTCATGACGGCTCGCCTTATGCTGATGGACTTCGCAAGGTCTTTGAAGCTGTGTTCACAGAACTCGGCGGCACCATCACCTCATCGGAAGCTGTCAACGTTGGCGATACCGATTTCAAACCGGTGTTGACCACTATCGCCGCTGGCGCTCCGGAGATCATTTACTTCCCGATCTTCGAACCTGAAGGCAACGGCTTTGTTTCGCAGAAGTGCGAAGTTTCCGGTCTCGAAAATACTGCGCTGATGGGTGCTGACGGCTTGTTCACATCCGGCTTTGCCAGTACATCTGGCTCCTGCGCGGTTGGCATGTACCTCTCCAGCCCGTACGTCGCCGGTGATGCTGGCGCCACCTTCCTCGAGAAGTATCGCGCCACTTTCGGTGAAGACCCGGCCTCCGGTTTCGGTCCTCACTCGTACGACGCGATGAATATCTTCTTTGCCGCGATCGAACAGGTCGCCGTGGTCGAAGCTGATGGCACAGTGTACATTCCGCGCAAGGCTCTCCGCGATGCCATTTACGCAACCTCTGGTTTCCCCGGTTTGACCGGCTCCCTTGCTTGTGACGCCAATGGCGACTGCGCCACCGGCGAAGCACTGGCAGTGTACCAAATCTCCCAGGCGATGGTTGACGGCAGCGAAAACCTGACGGTCTCCACACCGATCTGGCAGCCGTAAGACTCTGCTCGAATTGACAGAAACGTAACAAAGAGCCGGGCGCGTTCTCACGTGTCCGGCTCTTTACTTAGCTTCCCTCCGAATAATTTTCCGATGACCACCTGCAGGAAAGCATTCATACTTTTTATTATTCTTTGTTCGGGCTGCGGACCGCTGCCATCGACCACAACCGTAAAGGAAATAAAAAATCGAGATGGAATGGAAATGGTTTTTGTTCCGGCAGGTTACTTTGATATGGGTAGTGGACTAAACGATGCAAACGCCGACGAGGATGAACAGCCGGTACACAAAGTCTATCTGGATGGATATTGGATCGATAAGACCGAAGTGACTAACTCGATGTATCAGCAATGTATTTCAGCAGAGGTTTGCACCCGCCCTGCCCAGACAAAATTCCATACAAACCCGGAATACAGCAACCACCCGGTCATTGGGGTCAGTTGGGACCAGGCAAATATTTACTGCGAATGGGCTGGCAGACGATTGCCCACGGAAGCAGAATGGGAGAAAGCCGCGCGCGGTACGGATGGAAGGATCTATCCATGGGGGAATGATCCTCCTTCGAATTCATTATTGAATTACAACCACTTAGTTAACAAAACCACGCCGGTGGGAACATATCCAGCAGGCGCAAGCGCGTACGGCGCACTGGATATGGCAGGCAACGCCTGGGAATGGGTGGCAGATGGGTACTCTCAAGAGTATTACTCCATTTCCGCCTCGAACAATCCCATTAGCGAATCGCCCGTCAATCGCAGGGTGTTGAGAGGCGGAAATTGGGATAGCAATGCGGAGGGAGTACGGGCGGCTAATCGTTTTTGGGCTTTCCCCGGTAGAAACGATACTGACGGGTTTCGCTGTGCCCAATCTGAATAGAATGG